>NZ_JARCJL010000061.1:0-1951 GCF_028890025.1 Phaeobacter sp. PT47_59 | reverse complement strand
ATGGTAAACCGACCGGGCAGGTCGCGCCCATGCGCATCATGCGCCATGATGATGGTTTCCAGCTGCGCCTCGGAGAGGTGACCCTCCTCGACCAACCGTGCGGGCAGGCGCAAGTCATCACGACCCGTATTTGAGGGCATGGGCGGGGCAACCGAGGCCATGGCGATGCTCTCGACGAGCGGGGTGGGATGTTCCTGCGCACCCGCGATCTCGATCCGTTGCGGACGGTAGCGCGCATAGATGTCCGAGATGGGCGTGTTGTCGCGCGGGATATCAAAGCTCGTGAAAGTTAGCGGGACAACGGCATTGGCCCGAGGCTTGGAGGCGGCGACAGGCGCAGCGGCGGTCTTGCGCGGAGCAGAGGATGGAACGGTCGGCCGAATGTGCGGGATCGCTGCTGCCCGTTGGGCGGGGTGCATCTCAGGCCGGGTTGCGGCCACGGCGTCGACAAAAGGAAGGGCTTCATCCAGATCGCACACAACGGCGCGGATCATCTCGCAATCCTCCTGCACCTTGTCGAAGATCATGAGCTGGGTTTCGACAGAGGTGCCGAGCTTGCGATAGACCTGTCCCGGCATCGTCAGCGCCAATCGCGGCGTCAGGAGACCGCAGGCGCGGGACCAATGCGCGGCATCGCGTTCGGGCGTGAATCCCGGCGGCATGATCGCCACCAGCCGCCCGCCGGGTGCCAGGCGCTTTGCAGCCGCGATGAGATGCTTGGCGGCGATGTGCTTGTCTCGGGAGCGATCGACCGAGGAGGCGAAGGGCGGGTTCATCACCACGACCTCGGGTAGAACCGGCGTCTGCAGCAGATCATCGATATGTTCGCCGTCATGGCCTGTGACCTCGCCGCCGAAAACCGCGCGCAGGAGGCGCTGGCGAAAGGGGTCGATCTCGTTGAGCAGAAGCGTGGCACCGGCCCGGGCGGCGAAAGCAGCCAGGGCACCGGTGCCAGCCGAGGGCTCCAGAACGGTCTCGCCCTTGCGGATCGCCGCGGCCCGCAAAACCAGCGCCGCGAATGGCAGCGGCGTGGAAAACTGCTGTAGCCGGATCTGCTGCTCTGACCGGCGGGTTTCCGTCAGGAGCCGTGAGGCAAGTAGCCTTGCAGCGGCGGTGTCACCTGCCGCGCCGTTCCCACGCAGCAGCACCTGGACAGCCGCTGCCTGCATCATGTCATAGGCCATGCGCCAGTCCCAGGCGCCACCGGCATCGCTGCCATGAAACGTCTCGCGCATGATACGCGCGAGCGCTGAACTGCGCAGGGGCTGGTCATCGACCTCCGTGCCGATTTGCGCGAGGGCAGAGGCGAGATCGGCTTCGGAGATTGCGAGAGCCGGGTTGGCCGTTCTGGGTTTGGACATGGGGATTTTCCTTTGGATCAGGGTCTGAGTTCCAAAGGACAAAAAGCCCGCTTTCGCTTTTCAGGGTGACGTAGTCAGACCGCGCCGACCTCAAAGGCTTGGTCAGGACTTGGGTTCGACCTGCCGCTTCGCATCAATCAATGCCTGTGCGGCCTGCATCACCTGAACCTGAGATGTTCCCGAGCGTGCATCCTCCAGCGCGGCCTGCACCTGCGCGCAAAACCACGTGTCATAAGAATTCGCTTCAGCGGCCACGGAAATGCTCCTCGAGCCCGATATCCAGCAGCTTGCCGAGGTCATCGGGCATGTCTGCAACGCGCACAGCAATTGGGAAACGGTGCCCCGTCAGGTCAGGCGCGCATTGCTCCTCTAGACCGAGGTGCTGCCTATCCTTTTCCGTCTCATTCATTGTGCTTTCTCCGACCGCATTATCAGCCGATGCTACATCTTCGAGCGTGGCGTCGTAAATGATAATGCCAAAGGGTCATAGCAAGCTGGCCCACTTACCGATCGGGCACCGCTTCAAGGGATTTCTCGAACCGCTTGCCTGCCGCTGCAGCTTCTTTCAAGAGCGCGTCGAAATTGTCAGG
>NZ_JARCJL010000060.1:0-2063 GCF_028890025.1 Phaeobacter sp. PT47_59 | reverse complement strand
GGCAGCCCCACACGCAAAGAACTCACCTTAGCACGGGCCGCAACGACGAAGATGACCCCCATGTTTTGTCCACTCCCTGGGTCTTTTCAACACGTTTGGCAGCAAGCCCCATATAAAATTTTGCCTCACGCGGAAGTGGTCGTGATGACGTGCATTGGGATATTATCGTTCACGCTTCGCGATAATTGTCACAAGCCCCAACACCTTCTGCGACCACATCAAGCAGGGCGTCTACATCATTTAAAAGAGCTGCTATGCGCGGACTGCTGATCCGGTAGCGAATGAAGCGCCCATCGCGGTCGCTGGCGACAAGTCCGCAATCCAGAAGGCATCGCAAATGATTTGACACGTTGGGCTGCGATAGCCCTGTGCGTTTGACGATCTCGTGAACAACCAACGGTCCTTCACACAGCACGCCCAGTATCGCCAGTCGGCTCGGGTCGGCAAGACCGCGAAAGAGCTTTGCTCTACGCTCGATGCCAGCGGCCGCAGCATTGCGGTCGGCGAAGACTTGCATCATATCACTCCTTGCTGATATGTGTGAACTTGATCCACTTTAGCAGGAGTATTGCACCGATGGCCAACACCGAAAGCACCGGATCGACAGCAGATACGTCGCCCGTCCGTTACCGGGTTTCCGGAATGGATTGCGCAAAGGATGCCGCCCAGATCGAGCGGGCGGCGCAGTCTGCGGGTGTCGCGCCCGACGCAGTGAAAGTATCAGCGGCGACCCATATCATGACTCTGAAAGTCCCTGAAGCAAGCCTGCCGGAGATTGAAAAAGCCGTTGAGACAACGGGATATGGGTTCGACCGCATCGAGAGCGACGAGGACCTTCAGCAAAGTGCGGCCCATCAGGACCCGGGCTACCGCCGCGCGCTCTGGATCGTCGTGATTCTAAATGTCGGTTACGGCGTTCTGGAAATGATTGGTGGGTTTATTGCCGGGTCACAGGCGGTGAAGGCCGACGCGCTGGATTTCATCGGCGATGGCGCGATCACTTTCTTGGGGCTTCTTGCCATCGGATGGAGCCTTCTCTGGCGGGCACGCTCTGCCCTGATCCAGGGCATCTTTCTCGGCCTGCTTGGCCTTGGGGTCTTTAGCACGACCATCATAAGGGCATTCGAGCCGACAACCCCAGACGCCACATTGATGGGGATTCTGGGCCTGATTGCTCTTGTGATAAATGTCATCTCCGTGCTGCCGTTGTTGCGGTACCGCAAGGGCGATGCGAACATGCGCGCTGTCTGGCTTTTCTCGCGTAACGACGCCATCGGCAACGCCGCAGTCGTTATCGCCGCTGGGCTAGTGGTTTGGCTGGGCAGCGCTTGGCCCGATCTTATCGTCGCGTTCGGGATCGCCGGACTGTTCCTGCACTCGTCATGGGCGATCATCCGCGACGCGCGGGCCGATCTGAAGGCGGTGGCATGAACAGCCGCGTTCTCGGTGGGCTTTGCGCCATCGCCGCGTTTGGTGTTGATCAGGGCACCAAGGCTCTTGCCCTGAACTCCCCGGCGCTTGAGAACGGGGTCGAGGTTCTGCCCTTTCTCAACCTCGTGCGGGTTTTGAACGATGGGGTCAGCTTCGGTATGCTCGGCGGGGTCGTACCCTGGTGGGGTCTGGTCGCACTTGCTGCCGTGGTCGTGGCATGGCTGCTGATCTGGCTATGGAAGGCTCCGGACGGGCTGACAGGTGCGGCGCTCGGTCTGATCATCGGAGGCGCGCTTGGCAATATCCTTGACCGTCTGCGCTATCAGGCCGTCCCTGACTTTCTCGACTTCCATTACGGGTCATACCACTGGCCGTCCTTCAACTTGGCTGACGTGGCGATCTTTTGTGGGGCAGCATTGCTGTTCTGGGACAGCTTTCGCACCTCGAAAGTCAGGCCGGAAAATCGGGAACAAGACAATCGCAAGGGAGATGTCACGGGGGGATAACAGCTAACAGGCAAAGAACTTTGGGAGGGAATTCGGCTTGAGATTTTTGGATTGTGAACGGCGGAGCAATACTCGGCCACGGTAGCGACGGCATAGTGTTGTCGCGGGCGGCGTAAAAGTCGTCCA
>NZ_JARCJL010000006.1:0-212404 GCF_028890025.1 Phaeobacter sp. PT47_59 | reverse complement strand
GCGCGTTCCGGGGTGGGGCTATTAGAAGCCCGCGTTGATCGCCTGAGCGGCGTCGATCTTGTCCTGACCCACGTCACCTGCGAACTGAGCCCAGACCGGCTTCATGGTATCGACCCAGGACTGGCGCTGCTCGGCGCTCAGCTGACGCACGGTGCCACCTGCGGCGATGATGGCTTCCTTGGCCTCATTGTTCACCTTGGTGGATTCAGAGTTCCGCGCCTCGGTCACTTCGGACAGGATGGTCAGGAACTGATCGCGCACCGCCGGATCCAGGCTGTCGAGCCAATCGACCGAGGTCACCACCAGATAGTCGATGATGCCGTGGTTGGTTTCGGTGATACCGTCCTGCACCTCGAAGAACTTCTTGCCGTAGATGTTGGACCAGGTGTTTTCCTGACCGTCCACAACACCCTGCTGCAGCGCGCCATAGACTTCGGAGAAGGCCATTTTCTGCGGGCTGCCGCCGATGGCTTCCATCTGAGCGACCAGCACGTCCGAGGACTGCACGCGGAACTTCAGACCGTTCGCATCGGTGGGTGCGATCAGCGGCTTGTTCGCCGACATCTGCTTCATGCCGTTGTGCCAATAGGCCAGACCCTGCAGGCCGCGGCGCTGCATGGAGTCCAGAAGCGCCTGACCGTCGTCCGAGGCCTGGAAGGCGTCAACCGCATCGATGTTCTTGAACATGAAGGGCAGGTCGAACAGGCGGAACTGCTTGGTGAATTTTTCGAACTTCGAGAGCGAGGGCGCGGCCAGCTGCACGTCGCCCTGCAGCATCGCTTCCAGCACCTTGTTGTCGTTATAGAGCGTGGAGTTCGGGTAGACCTCCAGGCACATGGTGCCGTTCATCTCTTCGTTGATGCGCTTTTCCAGCAGGCTGGCGGCGATCCCTTTGGGGTGTTTGTCCGTGTTGGTCACATGGCTGAACTTGACGACGATTTCGCCATCGTCACAAGCCGCGCTCACGGCACCAGCGGATACGGTCATCGCCAGAGCGGCGGCGGTCGCAGTCAGGAATTTCATGGTGGTCCTCCCAGGTTCCATTCCAAATTTATCTCCACAGCCTCGGCGTCCTGCGCCAAGGCCCCGCCGGAAGGATCACGAATCGCCCTGCTCCTCTCAAGAGCTGAGTCGGAACTCGCTCCGATTCGAGATTTTCATAAATTTTTCATAGAGATAAAAAGCGCCCACGGATTAGGCAGCCATGCTGCATTTGCACGCTGTGCGAAAACCCGCACAGGGGCACCGGCCTTTGTGCGGAAATCCGCACAAATCCCCTCCGGCCGCGCGTGTGAATTTCAAACCAGGGGAATCGCCCGGATCAGCGCCGGTAATCCTCGGGGCGGATGCCATAGCGCGCCAGCTTGTCGTAGAAGGTCTTGCGCGGCAGTTTCAGCGCCTCAGCCGCCGCGGCAGCGCGCCCGTTCTGGCGCCCGAGGGCCGCGATCAGCAGGGATCGCTCCACCTGCGCCAACTGTTCCGCCAGCCCCAGGTCCGCCCCGGCCGAGACCTCTTCGGGCATGCCCAGCACAAACCGCATCGCCGCCGACATCAAGGAGCGCGCATTGCCGGGCCAGTCCTGCGCCATCAGCATGGCCAGATGATCCTGGCTCACTTCCGGGGCCTCGATCCCCGCCTGTTCGGCGGCCTGGGCGACATAGTGGCGAAACAGCACCGGGATATCGCCGGGCCGTTCCGCCAGCGAGGGGATGCGCACGCGCATGACGTCGAGCTTGTAAAACAGGTCGCCGTGAAAGGCGCCCTGCGCCACCAAATCGGCCAGATCGCTGGTGCTGCCCGCGATGACGCGCGTGTCCGTGCCCTGCTCCAACCCCTCAAGCACAGCATATTGCACCGCTTCGGGCAGGGCCGAAACCTCGTCCAGGAACAGCGAGCCCCCTGCCGCCTCCTGGCAGAGCGCCTCAAAGCCTTCAGCCGTCATGCCCGCCGCCGGGCGTTTGATAAAGGCACCCTGGGCGCGCGGCGACATCAGGTGAATGACCTCCGCCACCTTGGAGATGCCGCTGCCGGCCGGGCCGCTGACCAGCACCTCGGCCCCGGTCGAGGCCACCGCACGCACCCGCTGACGCAGGCCTTCGGACTGGGGCGAGGTGCCAAACAGCATCCGCGCCGCAGGATCCCCCAGTTCCAACTGCTGCTTCAGGCGGCGGTTTTCCAGCACCAGTGCGCGGGTCTTCAAGGCACGTTCCAGCACCGGCATCAGATCCGCGGGGGCGCAGGGTTTTTCCAGGAAATCAAAGGCCCCTTCGGACATCGCCCGCACCGCCATCGGAATATCGCCCTCGCCCGTCAGCAGGATCACCGGCAGCTCGGGATCCACCTCATGGGCGTATTTCAGCAGGTGAAAGCCATCGCGCCCCGGCATCCGCATGTCCGACAGGATCACCCCATCGAAATCGGGCCGGATCAGATCCTTGGCCGCCACGAAGGATCCCGCCGTCACCGCCTCTAGGTCATTGAGTTCCAGCGTCTGCGCCAGCGCCTCGCGCACGGCGGCATCGTCATCCACAAACAGCACCCGCCGGGTCATGCGGCACCTTCCTCGCTCCAGGGGTCCAGTTCGACGGTAAAGACCGCGCCCGCATCCGTGTTGCTGCCGCGGATATGGCCGCCGAAACTCTGCACCAGCCCATAGGAGATCGACAGCCCAAGGCCAAGCCCCTCTGCACTGCCCACCGCCTTGGTCGAATAGAAGGGGTCGAACATCTTCTCCGGCTCCTTGATGCCGGGGCCAATATCCTGCACCTGCACCCGCAGGCGGGCTCCGGTCGTAAGCGTGATGGTGATGGCCCGCTCCGGCTGTTCCAGCATGGCATCGGCGGCATTGTTGATCAGGTTCACAAAGACCTGGGTGAGCCGCACCTCTCCGCCCCAGGCAAAGACGGGCGCACCGGCGGCAGGCGGCGTCCAGTCGAGCGTGACGTGATCCGCCTCCAGCCGCGCGGCGGTCAATTCCACGGCGGCCTCGATCACCTGCGCCAGATCGACCCGCCCCATCGGTTCGCTTTCATTGCGGGCAAAGGCGCGCAGGTTCTTGATGATCCGCGCCATGCGGTCGGCCATGCGGGCAATGCGGTTCAGGTTGTCGCCCGCGCGCTCGGGGTTCTGGCGGGCAAGAAAGGCGGCTCCGTTTTCGGCATATTGCTGGATCGCCATCAGGGGCTGGTTCAACTCGTGACTGATCCCCGCCGACATCTGTCCAAGCGCCGACAGCTTGCCCGCCTGCACCAGATCCTCCTGCGCCCGTTTCAAGGCGGCCTCGGCCTCTTGGCGCTCGCGCACCTCGCGGCGCAGCTGACTATTGGTCACCTGCAGGGCCTGGGTGCGCGCCTCCACCCGGCTTTCCAGCACCGCATTGGCCCGCGCCAGGGTGCGGCGGCGCTCGGTGGCCAGGAACAGCAAGGTGCCAAAGGCCAGGCATAGCCCCGCCAGCGCCGCCGCCTGCAGCGCCGCTATCCGCCGGGCCGGGGCCACATCCACCAGGATTTCCCCCACCATGGCGATGACAGGCAGGTCCACCGCGAGATGCAGCGCCTGGCGCGGCAGATAGGCACTGCCCGAGATCTGCCAGATCTCATGGGCACCGATCCTGCGTTCCTGATAGGAGACCGGATCGCCGGTGCCGCCAGGCAGCACATCCCCGCGGCGCCAGAACAACAACTCGGGACGATTGGAGATGAACACCTCGCCGCTGAGGTTCGTGAAAAACACCGCCGGAAGCGAGCCGCGCCAGGTCTGCTCCACATCCTGCACATCGGCCACGACCACAAGCGCCCCCAGCACGCCGCCGCCCGGGGCAAAACTGGGGGCTGCATAGAAATAGGCGCGCCGTCCCTCGGGCAGAAGCACCGCCTGACCGGTGCCCAGCGCCCCCTGCATGGCCCGTTCGAAATAGTCCTGGCCCGCAACCGAAGGCCCCACGACCCCCTCGGCAGAGGCCAGTACCTGCCCCGTCGGATCCGCATAGAAGACATCCAGCGCCGCCGTCTTGTCCGCCACCTCGCGCAGGCGCTTGGCGGCCCGCTGCCGGTCTTCCGGAGTGTCCAGCTGCTCCAGCACCGGATGATCCGCCGTCAGCACCGCCAGTTCCTGGTAGATCTGCAACTGGGTGCTGACCCGGTCCGAGGCGAGCGCCAGATCCGCAAGGCTGCGCTCCGCCAGCGAGTCCAGCGCCTGGCGGTAGCCATAGGACCAGACCACCATGGCCAGCCCGGCCACTGCCAGGGCAAACCCCAGCGGAATCCGCCAGCGATGCCAGATATGATGCCCTTTGCCTTGCTTCATGACCGGCACAGTAGAAAAGCCGCCTTGCAATGACCAGCCACCAAGGCAAAAGTCGTACCCCGAAGACCACAGAGCGGACAGTGATGAAGACCCTGCAGCAATCCCCGACCGACCCCGCCTTCGTGCAGGATCCCTATCCGTTTTACGCTCAGGCGCGGGCGGCGGGCTCCCTGCACTACTGGCAGGACTACGGCATGGTCGCGGCCTTTCGCAAATCCGCTGTGCATATGCTCTTGCGGGACCGGCGATTTGGCCGCGAGATCCCGCCGGAAATGGCGACCGAAGGCCCGGCGCATCTGGCGCCCTTCCTTCACACCGAAGCCCATTCCATGCTGGACGCCGAACCGCCTCGCCACACCCGGCTGCGCAGGCTGGTGACGCGCGCCTTCACCTCTCGCGCGATCGCCGACATGGAAGAGGGCATCACCCAACTGTGCCACGATCTGATCGACGCCTTCCCGGACCGGCCCTTTGACCTGCTGCCCGCCTATTGCACCCAGGTGCCGATCATAACCATCTGCCGTCTGCTGGGAGTGCCGGAAACGATGGCCGAGCAGCTGCTCGACTGGTCGCACCGCATGGTGGCGATGTATCAGGCCGGGCGCGGGGTGGAGACCGAACATGCCGCCGCCCGCGCGGCGCAAGAGTTCTCGGACTATCTGAAGGGCTACATCGACCAGCGCCGGAGCGATCCGCAGGACGATCTGCTGACCCGGCTGATCGAGGCCGAGGAAGAGGGCGAAAGCCTTTCGCCGGACGAATTGATCGGCACCTGCATCCTTCTTTTGAATGCCGGGCACGAGGCCACGGTGCACGCCCTTGGCAATGGTGTGAAAACCATGCTGCAACAGGGCTGGGATCCGGCCTGGCTGGCCCCCGACGGGATCGAACGGCTGGTGGAGGAGATCCTGCGCTATGATCCGCCGCTGCATATGTTCACCCGCTACGCCTATGAAGAGGCCGAAGTCTTCGGCCACACCTTCCAGCGCGGGGATCGAGTGGCGCTTTTGCTCGGATCAGCCAACCGGGACGAGGCGGTGCTGGACGATCCGGAGGTCTTTGACCCCAGCCGCCCCGCGAGCCTGAACACCTCCTTCGGGGGCGGCATCCATTTCTGCGTCGGTGCGCCCTTGGCGCGGCTGGAAATGCAGATTGCTCTGCCGATCCTGTTTGAACGCTGCCCCAACCTGCACCTTGCCGAGCCGCCGGAATACTCCAACAGTTACCATTTCCACGGGCTGACCCGATTGATGGTGAAGAGCTGAGACAGGCTTCACCGGTGGAGGCGGGCTTCAGGCTTTGCCGCCGCTCTCCAGCGGCAGCAGGGTTGTCGACTTGATCTCCTCCATCGACAAAAGCGCGGTCACATTATGCACGCGCACCTCTGAAATCAGCGCCTGGTAGAACTTGTCATAGGCCCGCGCGTTCTGCACCCGCACCTTCAGGATGTAATCGATATCGCCCGCCAACCTGTGCGCCTCTTGTACTTCGGGGCGGTCCTGCAGCGCCTTGAGGAAGGCTGCCTGCCACTCGGCCTCGTGTTCCGAGGTGCGGATCAGCACGAAGAAACAGGCCTCGAACCCCAGCGCCTCGGCATCGAGGATCACGGTCTGCCGCCCGATCACCCCGGCCTCGCGCAGCTTGCGGATACGATTCCACACCGGGGTCTTGGAACTGCCCACCTGTTTGGCGATTTCATCCAGCGACTGGCTGGCATCGCGCTGCAGTTCGGCCAGGATTTTCCGATCCGTCGCATCAATCCGCACTGTCATTCCGTATTTCCTTTCTCATCGAAACCCGATCTATCGAACCCGCGCCAGAGCAAAACAAGCGTCCTTATTTGGGCGAGCATATAGCGGTTATCCGGGAATATTTCCTATATTGAGGGTCAAGTCAAACAGCACGAATGAGGCGCCATATGTCCAGCTTTGCCCCGATTACCCCCCCTGCCAGCACGCGGCATGCGGGCGGCATGTGCTGCCCCGCCCCGGGTGAAGTGGCCTTTGCAGGCTCTGGCCCCGGCGATCCGGATCTGCTGACCCTGAAGGTCCTGCGGGCGATGCAGCACGCGGACGTTATCCTCTTTGACCGCCTCGTCAGCGATGAGATCCTCGCCCTTGCGGGCCCCGGTGTGACGCTTGAGGATGTCGGCAAGGAAGGCTTCGGCCCCTCCATGTCGCAGGAGGAGATCTGCGCCCGCATCGTGACCCACGCCAAGGCAGGCAAGAAGGTTCTGCGCCTAAAATCCGGTGATCCCACCGTCTTTGGCCGCCTGGATGAGGAACTGACCGCCTGCGACGCCGCCGGGATCGGCTACAAGATCCTGCCGGGGATCACCGCCGCATCAGCCGCCGTCGCCGCCATCGGCCAAAGCCTGACCCAGCGAGGACGCAATTCCTCGGTACGCTTCCTCACCGGCCATGACATGCGCGGCTTTGCCGATCACGACTGGGCCGCGCTTGCCCGTCCCGGCGAGGTTGCCGCCATCTATATGGGCAAGAAATCGGCGCGCTTCGTGCAAGGGCGCCTGTTGATGCATGGCGCCGATCGCGACACCCCGGTGACCATCGTCGAGAACGCCTCGCGCGCCGATCAGCGGGTGCTGGAAACCACGCTGGACCGCCTGCCCGGCGATCTGATCGCTGCCGGGTTTGATGGCCCTGCCCTGACATTCCTTGGCCTGGCGCCGCGCCAAAGCATCGCCGCGCTGAATGACCTCACCGACACATTGAAAGTGGAGCTTGCCTGATGCCGCGCCCCTTTAGCCCCAAAATCATCACCGCCAACGATCTTCTGGAAGGCGATGTGATCTACTTCACCGCAGACGGCGCCTGGAGCCGCGATCTGGCGCAGGCCGAGCTGATCACCGACGAGGCCGAAGCGCAGCTGCGCCTCCTGGAGGCCGAGCGCGACGCCCTGAGCGTGGTCGGCATCTACCTCACCGATGCGAAGGACGGCCCGAACGGTCCCGAACCTGTGCATTTCCGCGAGGATTTCCGCCGCACCGGTCCCTCGAACTACGCTCATGGCAAGCAGGAAGCCAAGCTGGAGGCCACCGCACATGTATAAGTACAACGACTTTGACGCCGCCTTTCTGGCCGAACGCAACGCCCAGTTCCGCGCCCAGGTAGAGCGCCGCATCGACGGCAGCCTGACCGAGGATGAGTTCAAGCCGCTGCGCCTGATGAACGGGCTCTATCTGCAGCTGCATGCCTATATGCTGCGGGTTGCGATCCCCTATGGCACGCTGAACAGCGCCCAGATGCGCCAGCTCGCCCTTCTGGCCGAAAAGTGGGACAAGGGATACGGCCATTTCACCACCCGCCAGAACATCCAGTACAACTGGCCAAAGCTGCGCGATGTGCCGGATATGCTGGATGCGCTGGCCGAAGTGGGCCTGCACGCGATCCAGACTTCGGGCAACACGGTGCGCAACGTGACCTCGGACCACTTTGCCGCCGCCGCCAAGGAAGAGTTGGAAGACCCCCGCCCCTATGCCGAGCTGATCCGGCAATGGTCCACCGACCACCCGGAGTTCCAGTTCCTCGGCCGCAAGTTCAAGATCGCCGTGACTGGCGCAGAACAAGACCGTGCCGTGACCCGCGCCCATGACATCGGGCTGCGCATGGTGGAAAAGGACGGTGAAAACGGCTTCGAGGTGATCGTGGGCGGCGGCCTGGGCCGAACCCCGATGATCGGCAAGGTGCTGCGGGAGTTCCTGCCGAAAGAGGACCTTCTGCCCTATCTGGAGGCGGTGCTCAGCGTCTACAACCTCTTGGGTCGGCGCGACAACAAGTACAAGGCGCGCATCAAGATCACCGTGCAGGAAAACGGTATCGACAAGATCCGCGAGCTGGTCGAGGCGCGCTTCATCGAGCGGCGTGCCGAGTTCAACGGTGCCGACCGTGCGCTGCTGGCAGAGATCAAGACCCATTTCACGCCCCCCGCCCTGCGCAGCGGCGACACTGCCCCCTACACTTCCGCCTATGACAGCGATCCGGTGTTCCGCGCCTGGGCCGACACCAACCTGGCCGAACACCGCAAGGCGGATCACGCCATTGTCACCATCTCGATCAAGGCGCATGGGGCAACCCCGGGCGATGCCACCGCCGAGCAGATGCGCGTGATGGCGGACCTGGCCGAGCAATACGGCTATGACGAGCTGCGCATCAGCCATGAGCAGAACGTGATCCTGCCGCATGTCCTGAAATCGGACCTGCCCGCGATCCATGCCCGCCTGAAGGCAGCGGGGCTGGCAACGGCGAACATCGGGCTGATCTCGGATATCATCGCCTGCCCCGGCATGGATTACTGCGCGCTGGCCACGGCCCGCTCGATCCCAGTGGCGCAGGACATCGCGACGCGGTTCGAGGAACTGAAGCTGGAGCATGACATCGGCCATCTGCAGATCAAGATCTCGGGCTGCATCAATGCCTGCGGCCATCACCATGTGGGCCATATCGGCATCTTGGGCCTCGATCGCGCGGGGGTGGAGAATTACCAGATCACCCTGGGCGGCGATGCCACCGAAACCGCGGCCATCGGCACCCGCACCGGACCGGGATTTGCCTATGACGAGATCGTGCCCGCGATCGAGCGCCTGATCGAGGCCTATCTGGAGCTGCGCAGCGGAGAAGAGGAAACCTTCATCGACGCCTACCGCCGCCTCGGCATGGAGCCCTTCAAGACGGCGCTTTACCCCGAAGCCCGCAAGAAGGTGGCCTGAGCCAATGCTGAACCTTGCCCAAGGCAGCCCCGACGGGGCTGCAGAGGCCGCGGCCCTGGCGCAGAAGGTGGAGGCGCTCAACGCGCGCTACCGGCACCATTCGGCCACAGCCGTGATGGAGGGCGCCTTGCGGGATGCCGGGCGGATCGCGCTGGTCTCCAGCTTTGGCGCGGAATCCGTGGTGCTCTTGCATATGGCGGCCATCCTGGACCCCACCACGCCGGTTCTATTCGTGGATACCGAGCTGCTGTTCACCGAAACGCTGGTCTACCAGCAGGAGGTGAGCGAGCGCCTTGGCCTGCGCAACGTGCAGGTCATCCGCGCCGGGGATATCGCCGAAAAGGACCCCTATGGGGCCCTGCGGTTCTCGGACACCGACGCCTGCTGCCACCTGCGCAAGACCGTACCACTGCAGCAGGCGCTGGCAGGCTTCGACGGCTGGATCACCGGGCGCAAGCGGTTCCAGGCCGGTAGCCGCGCCGCGCTCGAATTCTTCGAGGTGGAAGAGGGCACCGGACGCATCAAGGTGAACCCCTTGGCCCATTGGGCGCCGGAAGACGTGCGCGCCTATATGGAGGAAAACCGCCTGCCGCGTCACCCGCTGGTGGCGCAGGGGTATCCCTCGATCGGATGCGCGCCCTGCACATCGAAAGTGGCGGAAGGTGAAGATCCCCGCGCCGGACGCTGGCGCGATCAGAACAAGGAAGAATGCGGCATCCATATCGTGGATGGCAAACTCACCCGCACAGGAGCAAAAGAGACATGAGTGTAATCGTGACCGACAGCGGATTTGGCGCCGAGGACTGGACCGCCGGATTTGAAACCGAGACCGCCCTAGATCTTGCCCCGGATACAGATCTCGCCCTGCTCTCGAACCGCATTCCGGGTTTTGAGATGATCCGCATCCACTTCCCCAGCTTTGCCGATGGGCGTGGCTTTACCCTGGCACGCCAATTGCGCCACATGGGCTATGCCGGACGGTTGCGCGCCTATGGCCACGTTCTGGCGGACCAATATGCCATGGCGCGGCGCAGCGGCTTTGACGAGGTGGAAATCGATGACGATCTCGCCGCCCGCCAGCCCGAGGCACAGTGGCTCGCCCGTGCAAACTGGCAAGCACATGACTATCAGGCCCGCTTGGGGCGTGGCCGCGCCGCGCGCTGAACCTCTGCAGCACCTGCCCTCTGTCAGCTGAAAAAACATGCGGTCTGTCGTCCCGTGGCTGGCCGACATGCAAAATCAACGCTTTTCCTGACCTGTATCAAAGATTAATCAAGGGTGCCGGTTTACCAGACCGGCAGTGAAACCGATGAACGAGATGACCCCCGTGACCGACACTGCTTCCGACGCCAAGCCCGCAAAGGCGACCCCGACCCTGCCCGATGCCCAGACCGTGACAGAGGTGAAACATTGGACGGACCGCCTGTTTTCCTTCCGGGTGACACGGCCCGCGTCACTGCGGTTCCGCTCAGGCGAATTCGTGATGATCGGGTTGATGGGCGATCCCGATCCCAAGACAGGCAAGCAGAAGCCGCTGTTGCGCGCGTATTCCATCGCCTCGCCCTCCTGGGACGAGGAGTTGGAATTCTACTCGATCAAGGTTCAGGACGGCCCGCTCACCTCGAAGCTGCAGCACATCAAGGTTGGTGACGAGATCATCCTGCGCCCCAAACCGGTGGGCACCCTGGTGCATGATGCCCTTCTGCCCGGCAAGCGGATCTGGTTCTTTGCCACCGGCACTGGCTTTGCGCCCTTTGCCTCGCTTCTGCGCGAACCGCAAACCTACGAGGATTACGACGAGGTCATCATCACCCACACCTGCCGCACCGCGGGTGAGCTGACCTATGGTCGGGAATTGATTGAAAGCCTGAAAGAGGACGAGCTGCTCAACGAGCTGATCGGCGAGGGCTTCTGGAAGAAGATCAAATACTATCCCACCACCACCCGCGAAGAGAGCGCCAAGATGGGCCGGATCACCGACCTCATCAACTCGGGCGAAGCCTATAAGGATCTGGGCGTGGAGCCGCTCAACCCCGAGAGCGACCGCGCCATGATCTGCGGCAACCTCGCCTTCAACCTGGAACTGAAGGACATGCTCGAAGCCGCGGGCCTTGAAGAAGGCGCCAATTCGAAACCTGCGCAATATGTGGTGGAAAAGGCCTTCCTCGACTAAGGCTTCCAGGCTTGGCTCGGCGGACGAATCGTATCCCGGTCGATCTCTCCGCCAGCCCCGCCCAGGCTAAACTGCGGGGCCGTCGCCGCGGGTGGCAGGCTTCGGGACGACAGGCGGCGCATGGTCGGTGCCTCCTTGCGGGATTCCCCCGCAACATTATCCATTTTCCCCCCTGCCCTTAGCGGTTCCCGCTTGAAAGACGCCGCCGCCCGGTTTACGTTTCGTGCTCGAAAAATGGCAACCATCAAAGGATTGAACCCATAGCCCGCAGACCTCATAATGCGCCGCCGCAACGTGATACCGGCCCGCGCACAAACGAAAAGATCCGTGCACCCGAAATCCGCCTGATCGGCGCCGAAGGGGAAAATGTTGGCGTTGTCCACCCCGCCAAGGCGATGGAGATGGCAGCGGAAGCAGGTCTGGACCTTGTGGAGATCTCGCCCAACGCGAACCCGCCCGTGTGTAAGATCATGGACTTCGGCAAGTTCAAGTACGAACAGCAGAAGCGCGAAAGCGAAGCCCGCAAGAAGCAGAAGATCATCGAGGTCAAAGAGGTCAAGTTCCGCCCCAACACGGACACGCATGACTATGATGTGAAGATGCGCAATGTGTTCAAGTTCCTGGAAAACGGCGACAAGGTGAAGGTCACCCTGCGTTTCCGTGGCCGCGAAATGGCCCACCAGAACCTGGGCCGCGAGTTGCTGGAGCGCGTTGCCGAGGACGTGAAGGAAATCGGCAAGATCGAGAACATGCCCAAGATGGAAGGCCGTCAGATGATCATGATGATCGGCCCGCTGCCGCAGAAGTAAAGCTGCGGCGCAGACTAGGCAGTGTTTTGCCCCCGGTGCTTGACTGCGCCGGGGGCTTTGTCATTGTGCCGCCCATCATCGCAGACGGGCAGCGGAGCATCGACCATGTGGGAAGAGCGGTATTCGAAATCGGGGGACTACGTCTTTGGCAAGGATCCGGCCCGGTTCCTGGTCGAGCACAGTGCCTATCTCAGCCCCGGTCAGACCGCCCTGTCGGTGGCCGATGGCGAGGGGCGCAACTCGGTCTATATGGCGGCAAAGGGCATGGAGGTCACCGCCTATGAGTTCGCGCCCACCGCCATTGCCCGCGCCCGCGATCTGGCGGCAGAGCACGGCGTTTCGGTGGATTTTCGCGAGGTGGATATCCTGAACCACGACTGGCCCGAGGATGCCTTTGATCTGGTGGCGGGCATCTTCATCCAGTTCGTCGGCCCCGACGCCCGGCGGGTGCAGTTCGAGGGCATGAAACGCAGCCTGAAACCCGGCGGGGTGCTTCTGTTGCATGGCTACACGCCCGAACAGCTGGAGCACGGCACCGGCGGGCCGCCCTTTGCCGAGAACATGTATACCGAGGACCAGTTGGCGACGGATTTTGCAGGCTGGGAGATCCTGGAAAACCGCGCCTATGAACGCGAGGTCCAAGAGGGGCGCGGCCATGTCGGCATGTCTGCCCTCATTGATTTCGTGGCGCGCAAGCCCGGCTGATCCCACATGACAGCCTAGATGACAAAGGGCCCCGCGATGCGAGGCCCTTTTCCGTTCCGGGTGACGGATTTAGCTTGCAGCTGCCACGGCGCGTTTGGTCAGAACCCCGATCAGATGCGCGCGGTACTCCTTGGTGCCGTGGATATCGCCCATCATGTTGGCCGGGTCGACCTGCAGGCCATTGACCGCCTCCGGGCTGAACGAGGCACTGAGCGCCTGTTCGGCCTCGCTCCAGCGGAACACACCGTCCTCGGAGGCACCGGTCACCGCGACACGCACGCCATCGGCGAACTTGGCCACAAAAACCCCCACCAGCGCAAAGCGCGAGGCGGGCTGCAGGAACTTCTGATAATTCGCGGCCTCCGGCACCGGGAAGCGCACGCCGGTGATGATCTCGCCTTCCTCCAGCGCCGTGGTGAACAGCCCCTGGAAGTAGTCATCCGCCGCGATTTCACGGGCATTGGTCACGATGGTCGCCCCCGATCCCAGCGCCGCCGCCGGGTAGCAGGCCGCCGGGTCGTTATTGGCCAGCGAACCACCAATGGTGCCCCGGTTGCGCACCGCAGGATCGCCGATGTGGCTGGCCAGATCCGCCAGCGCCGGATACTGCGCTGCGGCCTCGGCCGCGACGGTGGCATGGGTGGTGGCGCCGCCGATCGAAAGGCCGTCGTCATTGTTGCTGCAGACGCCCTGCATTTCACCAATTCCACTCAGCGAGACCAGTTTCGTGGGCATCGCAAGGCGCTGCTTCATCGTCGGCAGCAGCGTCTGACCGCCGCCCAGCGCCTGCGCGTCCTCCGCGCCGAGCGCGGCAACCGCATCGGCGATGGTGGCCGGTTTTTCAAACTCGAAATTATACATTCCGTTTTCCTTCCCAAAGAATTCCGGGGCCTGGCCCCTTGTTCTTTTGTCCAAAACTATCGGGATGGAGGGGCGCAGCCCGCGCCCCTGCCCCGGTTCAGCTGTTCATCGCCGACCAGACCCGGTTCGGGGTCAGCGGCATGTCGATATGTGTCACGTCCTTGCCTGCCGATTGCAGCGCATCGACCACCGCGTTGACCACCGCCGGGGGCGATCCGATGGCGCCGGCCTCACCGCAGCCCTTCACGCCCAAGGGGTTGTGGGTACAGGGTGTCTGGCAGGAATGATCCACCTGGTAGAAGGGCAGATCATCGGCGCGCGGCATGGCGTAATCCATGTAGGAGGCGGACAGAAGCTGGCCGTTCTCATCATAGACACAGCCTTCAAGCAGCGCCTGGCCGATGCCCTGACCGATACCGCCATGCACCTGACCGTCCACGATCATCGGGTTGACGATATTGCCAAAGTCATCGGCAGCCGCAAAGCGTTCGATGGTGACCTTGCCGGTCTCGGGATCGACCTCCACCTCGCAGGCATAGGCGCCCGAGGGATAGGTGAAGTTCGCCGGATCGTAGAAGGCGGTCTCCTCCAGCCCCGGCTCCATATCCTCCAGCGGGTAGTTGTGCGGCACATAGGCCGCCAGCGTGACATCACCCCAGGCCAAGGACTTGTCCGTGCCCGCAACCGAGAACTGACCGTCCTTCAACTCGATATCCGCGTCGGAGGCTTCCAGGATATGGGCGGCGATCTTCTTGGCCTTGGCGATGATCTTTTCCGTCGCCCGCACCATGGCAGAGCCACCCACGGCGAGGGAGCGCGAGCCATAGGTGCCCATGCCCATCGGCGTGTTGGCGGTGTCGCCATGCACGATCTCGACCATGCTTTCGTCAATGCCGATCATATCTGCGATCACCTGCGGGAAGGAGGTTTCATGCCCCTGCCCGTGGCTGTGGCTGCCGGTCATCACCACCAGGCCGCCGGTCGCATTGACCCGCACCGTGGCGCTTTCATAGAGACCCGCACGCGCACCAAGCTGCCCCACAAGGTTACTGGGCGCGATGCCGCAGGCCTCGATATAGCAGTTGACGCCAAGGCCACGCAGCTTGCCGTTCTTCTCGCTCTCGGCGCGGCGCGCCTTGAAGCCTGCGAAATCGGCAACATCGATCAGCTTGTCCATGGTCGCGTGATAGTCACCGGTGTCATATTCCACCGCCACCGGGGTGGCATAGGGGAACTCGGTGATGAAGTTCTGACGGCGCAGCGCGATGGGATCGACGCCCAGCTCGCGCGCGGCCTTGTCGATCACCCGCTCCAGCTGGAATGTCGCCTCGGGGCGGCCGGCACCACGATAGGCATCCACCGGCACCGTGTTGGTGAAGACGGCCTTCACGTTCACATAGATTAGCGGCGTCTTGTAGTTGCCCGCCATCAGCGTGCCATGCAACCAGGTCGGAACCGAAGGCGCAAAGGTGCTGAGATAGGCACCCATGTTGGCGTAGGTATCGGTGCGAATGGCGGTAAAGTTGTTCTCCGCATCCAGCGCCAGTTCGATCTTGGTCACATGGTCGCGCCCGTGCGCATCCGTCATGAAGGCCTCGGAGCGGGTGGAGGTCCATTTGACCGCCCGGTTCAATGCCTTGGCCGCAAAGGTACAGAAGGCTTCCTCGGCATAGTGGAAGATCTTGGTACCGAAACCGCCACCCACATCCGGGGCGATGACGCGCAGCTTGTGCTCGGGGATGCCCAAGACGAAGGCCCCCATCAGAAGGCGGATCACATGCGGGTTCTGCGAGGTGGTGTAGAGCGTCGATTCCCCTGTTGCCCGGTTGAAATCGCCCACCGCCACGCGCGGCTCCATCGGGTTGGCGACCAGGCGGTTGTTGACCAGCTCCAGCGTGGTCACATGGGCCGCATTGGCAAAGGCTTCCTCGACCGCCGGTTTGTTTTCTTCCACGAAGCCCCAGTCATAGCAGAGGTTCGAGGTGAGATCGTCATGCACCTTGGGGGCGCCCTCCTTGACGGCCTCCTTCATGTCGATGACGGCGGGCAGCTCCTCGATGTCCAGCTCAATCGCCTCGGCGGCATCGCGGGCCTGTTCGCGGCTTTCGGCGACAACGGCGGCGATGGCATCGCCCACATAGCGGACCTTGCCCTGGGCCAGCACCGGGTGGGCTGGTTCCTGCATCGGTTGCCCGTGGCGGTCGGTCACCTGCCAGCCGCAGGGGATGGATCCCACCCCTTCGAAATCGGCGCCGGTGAAGATGCGGATGACGCCGGGCATGGCTGCTGCCGCCGCCGTATCGATCCCGTTGATCTTGCCATGGGCCACGTCCGAGCGCAGGAAATGCACATAGGCCTGGCCGCTAAGGTTGATATCGTCGGTGTAATTGCCGGTTCCCGTCAGGAACCGCAGGTCTTCGCGCCGCTTCGGGCTGGCGCCGATGCCACTATCCTTTGGCATAGTCCAATTCTCCTCCCTGGATGATGCGTCTGTTGCGCATCTCTTGGTCATGCAAATGCTTTTGCCGGGGCAACGCCTCCCTGCGCGGCCCTGGGTGGTATGGCTTTATTCGGCGGCGATGGCCGAGACGTCCTGACCGGATGCGGCCATGATCGCCTTCACGATATTGTGGTAGCCGGTGCAGCGGCAGATATTGCCTTCCAGATAGGCGCGCACCTCGGCTTCGGTCGGTTTGGGGTTGTCTTTCAGCAGAGCCGCTGCCGACATCACCATGCCCGGCGTGCAGAAACCGCACTGCAGCCCGTGATGATCCTGGAACGCCTGCTGGATCGCGTTGAGCGTGCCATCCGGGGCCGCCTGACCTTCGATGGTCGAGACCTCGGCGCCATCGGCCTCGGCCGCCAGCATGGTGCAGGATTTGACCGCCTTGCCGTTCACATGCACCACGCAGGCGCCGCATTGGCTGGTGTCACACCCGACATGCGTTCCCGTGAGACCCAGATCTTCGCGCAGAAACGACGACAGAAGCGTGCGTCCCTCCACCTCACCGCTGGCGGGCTTGCCGTTCACGGTCATTGAGACCTTCGTCATGAATTCCTCCCATTCGCTACTTTTGTTGGCTGAGAGCGAGTTAAGCACGGGATTCCCCTTGCGCGAACCCCCTGAAATGCATTCGCCCCCAACATTTTTGTCAAATGGTCAAATCGCGGGACTAACGACCTGAAGACATGGGACATTTTGCGCACAAAGACGTCACTAGCAAAGGCCGTGGATGTCATCCTGTCCCGGAACCGCCCGGTGCAGCGCGGCGCGGCATGGGACGGGTGGGAATCTCCTTCAGCAATCCGCCGACTCCCATGGCGGCAATATCCTCGGAGGTCACATCGACGCCTGAGATCACCCGCTCCAGCACCCAATCGGCGCCATTGAGCGCGGGCGAACGTGCGCAGCCCGGCAGGCCGATCACGGGCCGGTCGCCAAAGCTTCCCAAAAACAACAGGTTGCCCGGATCCACCGGCATGCCAAACCGCGTCACCTGCCCCCCAGCGCGGCGCAGCGCCTGCGGCGCCACATCCATGGGATCGGAGGTGGCAGAGCCGGTCAGCACCAGGATCACCTCGCCGGGTGCTGCGGCGATGGCCGTTGACAGCTCCGCCTCGCGGTGCGGCACCACCACGCGATCGGTCAGGTCCATCCCCATCCGGTCCAGCCGCCCAGCCATGGCCGCGCGCCCCTTGTCCGAAGGGGTCTCGTCGCTCACCCGCGTTTCGATCAGGGTCGCGGTCCTGTAGACCGGCGCCAGCACCCGCATTGCACCGCTCGCGTCCTTGGCCGCCTGTGTCAGATCCGCCTCCGGCACCCCGTAGGCAATGATCTTGATGGTGGCCACCATGCCGTCCACATCGACCCGGTGATACTCGGGCACCGTCGCGATGGAAATCATCGGATCCACCGCGTTCACCGCCTCCAGCCGCGCCCGGTCCAGCTGCACCACGCCGCAGGTCCGGGCGTAAAGGTTCACGCGCCCTGCCCCGGCGCCGGAAATGCGCAGACCCTGCGCCACCTCATCCGGGACAATCGCCCGCGCCAGGGCCTCTGCGGCGGCATCCTCATGCAGGTCACCCGGCTCAAGGCGGGCAACGATCACCTCTGTCCGGTCTTCCGCTGCGAGATCACGCAGATCTGCGGCGCTCAGTTCGGTCCCCTTGGCAATCTTGCGCGCCTTCAGTTGCAGGGAGTGCGCCAGGATCGCGCCCTCGGCCTGATCCAGCGGAACAGGGCCGAACCTCATGGGCGTTTGCCGCGCAGAACCGCGGTCATCTCGGCCAGGATCGACACGGCGATTTCCGACGGTCCCGCCGCGCCGATATCGAGGCCGATGGGCCCGTGGATCTGCCCGATCTGCTCTGCCGTGAAGCCCGCTGCCGTCAGCCGCTCCACCCGCTTGGCATGGGTGCGGGTCGAACCCAGCGCGCCGATGTAGAAACAGTCGGCACCCAGCGCCGCCTCAAGTGCGGGATCGTCGAGCTTCGGATCATGGGTCAAAAGAACCAGCGCGGTGCGCGCATCTAGGCCCAGCTTTTCCACCGCCTCATCCGGCCAGTCATCCATCAGCCGCTCACCCGGGAAGCGTGCGGCGGCGGCAAAGGCTTCGCGCGGGTCGATCACCACCGGATCATAGCCCGCGATCCGCGCCATGGGCACCAGGGCCTGGGCGATATGCACCGCCCCCACCACGATCAGCCGCAGCGGCGGGTTGTGAATGGCGACAAAGGTCTTGCCGTCTTCCTCAAGCCCCGAGCGATCCATGCGCAGCCGGTCGCCGTAACCATCGCGCACCAGACGCCGCGCGCCCGTTTCCAGGTTGACCTCATAGGCCAGCGCCTGGCGCGCCTTGCGGGCCGCGACCAGCTCCTCCAGCAGATCCACCGGCAGGGCGCCGCCCACGGGTTCCACCAGCACCTTGATGGTGCCACCGCAGGCCAGGCCCACGGCAAAGGCATCATCGTCGCTGACCCCGAATTCCAAGAGCCGGTGCTGCCCGTCCTGGATCGCCTCCAGCGCCTCGAAGACCACGGCGCTTTCGACGCAGCCCCCCGAGACCGAGCCTTCGATGCGGCCATCTCCGCCCACCACCAGCTGCGAGCCAGCCCGGCGCGGCGCCGAGCCCCAGGTCTGCACCACCGTCGCCAAGGCAGCCCCCGTACCATCCCCATGCCACGCAAGCGCCACCTCCGGCGCGTTCTCAAACCGCGCGGTTTCCCCTGTCATGCCATCCTCCCGGCCTGTCTTCCGCCCCTGTTACCCCCAAGGTTGACGTGAACCGGGCGGGTTTCAAGCCGAAAACGCATCGCAAAACGACGAACGCCCGCCGGGACCGGCGGGCGCCTTGGCCTGTCACAAGCGCGGGAGGGCGCTTATTCAGCCGGTTGCAGCTCCGATTTCGAGGGCGTCAGACGCTCTGGCAGGGCAAAAGCCAGCACGATGAAACCAAGGCCCAGGACGATGCCGAGGATATCGCCCGACAGCGCGGTGATGCCTTCGAACTTGGATCCCGGCACGGTGCCCAGGGTGACCTTGCCGCCCGCGATACTGTCCAGCAGGCCGCTCGATTTCCACATCGGATAGGTGACCATATAGGCCGCGGCGCCCAGAAGGCCGCCCGCGATGAAGAACAGCGCATCCTTGCGCCCCGAGGCCGCCGCGACCACGCCGGTACCGGGGCAATAGCCCGCCAGCGCCCAGCCCGCGCCCAGCATCAAGCCACCGATGAAGACGCCCACATAGGCAGCCTTCACCGACATATGGCCCACATCGACAAGGCCCAGCATCTGCCCTGCGAACATCAGCACCGATCCGGTGCCGATGGCCAGAAGGATGGTCTTGGCCAGGTTGAGGTTCGTGAGGTTCAGCATCTTACCGATCATGTTCGGATTGGAGGCACCGATCCGGTCCAGAACCGCGCCAAAGGCGACACCGATAACGATTGCGAGAATGATAGACGTCATGGCTCAGGCCTCCTTCTTGAACAGCATCAGGGACACGGGGATCGCGGCGGCAAAGGCACCGGCGGCAAAGATATACCCCGAGAGCGAGGTCTGCATCATGCCCGACATCATATGCCCCGAGGTACAGCCCCCAGCGAGGCGCGCCCCGTATAGAACGATGAAGCCACCGACAAAGGCCGCCCCGTATCGTAGGGCGACACCGTCACCCATGTTGGCGCGCCACAGCTCCGGGATGCTGCGCTCACGTGCGGAAATACCCCCACGCGTCAGCACCGACAGGAAGCCCCCCACTGCCATCGCCAGCACGAAGATAAAGCTGTAATTGAGCGGGTTCATCACCGACTTGGCGTATTTGCCATTCGATTTCGCCAGATAGGCATTGGTCGAGGTATAGCCTTCCTCGGTCTTGGTCACCAATTCGCTGTTCACCGCATCCCCGATGATCCCGTCCAGGATCACGAATTGCGTGGACACACCAATCGGCTTGACCAGCAGTACCGCCAGAAAGAAGACACCCCCCAACAGGAGCCCTCCGATTTTCCAGTTCATGGCCATCTTCAGCCTCCTTTTTCACATTCCATCGGCGGAATATAGCAGGCTACGACGGGGTCTCGCTTGACCCAGATCAAATACATTCAATTTTCGGAATTAATAAAGAACCATCAGAGCAGCGCCATCAGGCGCGCCTTTTCGCCCTGATCCTGAGGGCTGGAGATCACCCGCGCCAGATCCTCGAGCGAGGCGATGGAATGGCCTGCGCGGAAGCTGTCCACATGGGGCAGCATGGCGCGGATGCCTTGCGCCTTGGGGGCAAAGCCGTCCCAGCGCAAGAGCGGATTGAGCCAGATCAGCCGCCGCGCGGACAGGTGCAGGCGCTGCATTTCCTTGGCCAGTTGGTTCGGGTCATCCCGGTCCAGCCCGTCGGTGATCAAGAGCACCACCGCCCCCTGCCCCATCACACGCCGCGACCAATCGCGGTTGAACTCATGCAGGCAGGATCCGATGCGGGTGCCGCCCTCCCAGTCCTGCGCCTCGGCGCCTGCGGCCGCCAATGCCGCATCCACGTCGCGCGTGGCCAGATGGCGGGTGATATTGGTGAGGCGCGTGCCAAAGGTGAAGCCATGCACCCGCGCCCAGCCCGCGCCCTTTTGATTGGCCACGGAATGCAGGAAATGCAGCACGATACGGCTATACTGGCTCATGGAGCCGGAAATATCGCAGATCACCACCAGATTGGGCCAGCGAATGCGCCGCTTGGCGCGGGCGATCTCCTGCAGGTCGCCGCCCCGGCGTGCCGCGTTGCGCAAGGTGCGCCGCCAATCGGCCCGCTCTCCGCGCGGGGCCGCCATCAGGCGGCGCGACTGGATCGGCTGCACCGGCAGGCGCATCTGCGCCAGGATACGCTTGGCGCGGGCGACCTCCTCGGTGCTCATCTGTTCGAAATCAAGGCTGCGCAGGCGCTCTTCGGAGGACATGGTGAGGGATGCGTCGATCTCGAATTCGGTGCCCTCCTCCTCTTGCCCTTCGGGGAGGTCAAGCTGCTCGTTTGCCCCATCCAGCAATGCCTCGGCGGCGCGTTTCTCCGCCGGCTTGGCGGCGCGTTCTTCCTGCACGCCGCGAATGGCCGGCAGCATCGCCGCCATCATATGTTCCAGGAACCTCGGGTCGCGCCAGTAGAGGCGGAAGACCTGCGCAAAGACCGTGCGATGTTCGGGGCGCGTGACGAAACAGGCATGCAGCGCCCAATAGAAATCCTGCCTGCTGGTAAAGCCCGCCGCCGCCACCGCCTGCACAGCGTCGATCACCCTTCCGGGGCCGATGGGCAGCCCCGCCTTGCGCAGGGCACGGGCGAAATGGGTGATGTTCTGGACGAGTTTCGGATCGTCCGGCAGCGACAGTTCGGGCAGTTCCACCATCAGATCAACGCCAAGGTCACGGCGTCTCCTCCAGGCTCTGCTTCGCCTTATCAAGGATGCGTTTCGCCTCGGAACCCTGCAATTGCGCGATATCGTCCTGGTATTTCAGGATCGCGCCCAATGTGTCGGCGATCACCTCGGGGGAAAGGTCGATCACATCAAGCGCCAGCAGGCAGTTGGCCCAGTCGATGGTTTCGGCCACGCCCGGTTTCTTGAACAGATCCTCGGTGCGCAGGGTCTGCACAAAGGCGACCACCTCGCGGCTGAGCTGCTCTGCCGCCTCCGGCACGCGGGCGCGCAGGATCTCCACCTCGCGGGTGAAATCGGGGTAATCCACCCAGTGGTAAAGGCAGCGCCGTTTCAGCGCGTCATGCACCTCGCGGGTGCGGTTGGAGGTCAGGATCACGATGGGCGGCTCGGGCGCCTTGATGGTGCCAAGTTCGGGAATGGTCACCTGAAAATCGCTGAGCGCCTCCAGGAGAAACGCCTCGAAGGGTTCATCCGTGCGGTCGAGTTCGTCGATCAGCAGCACCGGCGCGCCGTTTTCATCGGGGCGCATCGCCTCCAGCAGGGGCCGTTCGATCAGGTATTCATCGGAAAAGAGTTCGCTCTGCAGGGCGCTGCGGTCAGCGCCCCCGGCAGCCTCGGCGGTGCGGATCGCCACCATCTGCGCGGCAAAGTTCCATTCATAGACCGCGCTGGCAGCATCCAGCCCCTCGTAACACTGCAACCGGATCAGGCGGCGGCCCAGCGCTGCCGACAGGGCCTTGGCAATCTCGGTCTTGCCCACCCCCGCCTCTCCTTCCAGGAACAGGGGCCGCCCCAGGCGCAGCGACAGGAAGACCACGGTGGCCAGCGCCCGCCCGCAGACATAGCCCTGATCCGCCAGCATCTCTTGCACCTGATCGATGGATTGCGCCTCTGTCATGCCTTGCCTCCCCGCTTGGTCGCCCCAACAGGCCACGGGGCCAGCGCGCGGTCAAGGCTGGTCTGCCATTAGATTTTCGGTCCATCGGCAACACTTCGACAAGGGTTAACGCCTATACAGGCGGCAATGATTGACCTCGGATCCCCGCCCTGCCATGCAGTTTCGCAAGGAAAAGCCTCAGCTGCGACAGGGATCTGCGCGGAAACAAGAGGCGACATGCAGGCGACAAGGCAAAAGATCGGATGATGCGCCACGGACCCCTTCAGCCCGGCAGGCATAGCCGGGGCAGAGCAGGAGATGCATGATGCGCATCACTGCCGTTACCTGTGTGAAGAACGAAGGGCCGTTCCTCTTGGAATGGATCGCCTATAACCGGCTGATCGGCGTCAGCGATTTCCTGTTCTATTCCAACGATTGCAGCGATGGCACCGACCGCCTGCTGGATGCCCTGGCCGCGCGGGGGATTGTTCACCATCTGCCCAACCCCGCCGAAGGGCGCAATTACCAGATGGAGGCGCTGAAGGATTCCCGCCGCCACGACGTTGTCACTAAGGCCGATTGGGTCTGGGTGGCCGATGTGGACGAATTCCTGAACATACACGTGGGCGATCACACGATCCCGGCGCTGATTGACGCCTGTGGTGATCCGCAGGCGATCTCGGTCAGTTTCCAGTTCTTTGCCAATGGTGGGGTGGAGGCCTATCAAGACAAGCCTGTCATCAGTCAGTTCACCCGTTCGCACACCCCTGACATCTGCTGCGCCGATCCGGCCATCGAGGTAAAGACCCTGGTGCGCCAGGACTTCCCGCTGCAGTACTACGGCGCGCACCGCCCGTTCTTTCGCAAGTCGCTTGGCAAGGATCAGCGCCCGGCCTGGACCGATGGCGCCGGGCGGCAGGTTCCGTTCAAGTATCTTGTCGCCGCCACGCGCGACCGCATCCGCAAGTTCCCGGCCAAGGGCGCGCGCCTGCATGCCACGCTCAACCACTACGCCTTGCGCTCGCTCGACAGCTACTTGGTCAAGAACGACCGCGGTGATGTGAACCGCGAAAACCGCGCCTTCGACGACACCTACTGGCGCGAGCGCAACGATGCGGCCTTTGAGGATCTGTCGATCCAGCGCTACCTGCCCGCTCTGAATGACGCATTGGGCGCGTTGAAATCAGATCCGGAGATCGCAGCGTTGCATCAGGACTCTGTGCGTCTGCACCGGGAAAGGCGGGACGCGCTGCTGGCTCAGCCCAGCTATCTAGCGATGCGCGATCAATTGCGCGCCGCCCCCACCCTGCCGCCGCAGGAAGAGGCGCTGCTGCGTGACTTGGGCCTCTGGGAAACGGAGGGCACAGCATGAGCCTCAAGGTCATCAACCTCGGCCTGCCGAAATCCGGCACCACCACCCTCGGCAGGGCGCTGGCGCAGGCAGGCTATAGCGTCGCCGACCATCGCCTGCGGGACCGCGAGGAAGACAAGCCCGGCAAGCGGCGCATCTTCGTGGGCAGCCTTCTCTACAAGGGGCTATACGAGCGCGGCGATCCGATGGCCCATTTGCAGGACTATGATGCCCTGTCCGAGATCAGCTTCATCCACGGCAAATTCTCGGTCTGGCCGCAGTTCGACTTTGCGCTTCTGAAGATGCTGAAGGAGCTCAACCCGGATCTGAAGTTCATCGCCACCCGGCGCGACGCGGACAGCCATTCCCACTCGATCATGGCCTGGAACAATCTTGGCAAAGCCCGCCTGCCCGCCAGCACCGTGCCGGGCCTGCCGATCGGATATGGCAAGACGCCGGAACAGCAGATGATCTGGATCGACGGCCACTACGAGGCGCTGAAACACTGGTTCCGGGAGGATCCCGACTACCTGGAGGTGAATGTCGCCGATGCCGATGCAAAAGAGCGGATCAGCACCTTTCTGGGGCGCGACCTGCCCTGGTGGGGCAAGGCGAATGTGAACAAGAAGGCCGGGACCTAGACGATGCGGATCCATCTTCATATCGGCCTTGAACATGTGGGCGCGGACCGTCTGCAGAAGGTGCTGGCGCACAAGCGCGACCAGCTGCGCGGCAAGGGCGTGCTGTTTCCCACCGCCCCCGGCGGCAGCAACCACACCCGGCTGTTCATGGCCGCCACCGATCCCGATCACGTCGACCTTCTGCGCCTGGCGCGCGGCTTTGGTGATGCCGAGAAACAGGAGCTTTTGCAGGAGAAACTGGTCGAGGACCTGAGCCGCGAGGTGGCAGAGGCACGGCCGGACAGCCTGATCCTTTCCGCCTCGCAACTGGGGACGCGGCTCTCGCGCCGCAGCGAGCTGGCGCGTCTGCGGAACATGCTTTTGCCCCTCTCGGATGACATCCGCATCGTGGCCCATCTGGACGATCCCGCCCGCCTGTTGGCGCGGACCTATGGCGCGCAGGTCCTCAATGGCCGCGCAGCCCCCCTGCCGCGGGATCTGGATCTGGTACAGGCGCCTGACTGGTGGCTTGCCTGCCAAGGCACACGGCCCGAGATCGACCCGCAGGCGGGCATCTTCGAAGAGACCGAAGGCGCGCCCTTCTGGCTGGATTTCACCGGGTTGCAGGCCCGCTGGGAGGCCGTGTTCGGCGCGGGATCGCTGAGTTTTCGCTCCTACGACGCAGACCGCATCTACGGGCCGGAGGCAACCGAAGAACTGCGCGCGATGTTCGAAATTGCCCCCCGGATCGGACGCGCCAAGCCGGGCAAGCTGGCGCCCGTGCCCTCTGCCGCCTGGATCACCCGCGCCCGGCAGCTCAACGCGCTCTTGCAGCGATTGATCCTGCAAATGGGCAGCAAAGTGCCGCTGAAGATGCGGCAGGCCTTCCTCAATGAGATCCATATCGGCGGTGATCCGATCACCCCAGAGAGCCTTGGCGCCATTCGCAGCCGCTTTGCCGAGGCGAACACGTCCCTTGTGGACCAGCATGCGGACCTGCGCGCCGAGAGTTTTCCCGGCGCAGCCGCCGTTTCATCCGAATGGCAAGAGGCCGACCCGCAGATGGGGTATCGCGCCTCGCAGTATCTGGCCAGCTTCCTGCCCCAGATCGAGGCCCTGGGCAAAGCCGGGCCGCCCGCACAGGCCCCAGCCAAGGCCGCCAGCCCCAGCGACAGCGCCAAAAAGCTGATGTCTCCTCTGGCGCTGAAGAATTTCGAGATGCTGCAAGGCTCTCCCTTTCAGCCACACAATCGGATTGGCGCGCTGGACGAGACCGCTCAGCACGCCCCCTACAGCGAAGCGCCCCGCCGCCCCCTGCCCGAGGGCAGCAGTGGTACGGTGATCGTCGGCTGCATGAAGAACGAGGCGCCCTATATCGTCGAATGGGTCGCCTATCACCGCGCCATCGGGGTGGATAATTTCCTGATCTACACCAATGGCTGCGAGGATGGCACCGCCGAGATCCTGGACCGGCTGCAGGAGATGGGCGTGCTGCAGCACCGCAACAACGATGACTGGCGCGGCAATTCTCCGCAGCAATTCGCCCTGAACCGCGCGCTGAAGGAACCCGTGATCCAAAACGCCGAATGGATCATCCATATCGACGTGGACGAATTCATCAACGTGCGCTGCGGCAATGGCACCCTGCAGGATTTCTTGGACCGCGTGCCGGAGGCCACCAATGTGGCGATGACCTGGCGCCTGTTCGGCCACAATGGCGTCACGGGCCTGAATGATGACTTCGTGATCGGCCAGTTCGATGCCTGCGCGCCGAAATACTGCCCCAAGCCGCATACCGTCTGGGGCTTCAAGACCATGTTCAAAAACACCGGCGCCTATCAGAAGTTCAGCTGCCACCGCCCCAACAAGCTGCAAGAGGGCAAGCGCGATCAGGTGGCCTGGGTGAATGGCTCGGGCCGCGACATGACCCGGGAGGCGATCGACAACGGGTGGCGCTCCTCGCGCGGGTCAGTGGGCTATGATCTTCTGCAGCTGAACCACTACGCCCTGCGCTCGGCCGAAAGCTTCCTGGTGAAACGCCAGCGCGGGCGGGCGCTGCATGTGGATCGCTCGATCGGGCTCAACTACTGGATCCGGATGGACTGGAACGACCACAAGGATACCACCATCCAGCGCAATCTGCCGCGCCTCAAGGCCGAATATGATCGGCTGATGGCGGATGAGACCCTAAGCGACTGGCATGAAAAGGGCCTGGAGTGGCACCGGGCCAAGGCGGCCGAACTGCACGGGATGGAGGAATTCGAGACCCTCTACCGGCAGGCGCTGGAGGTCAAGCTGAGCGCCACCGAACGCGTCGCCTATGCGCTGGCGCTGGATATGGAGAGCTGATGCGATGACGGACGCAAGTGACACCCCTGTTCTAACCTGCCTGGACATGCAGTTTCCGCTGGATAAGGCGGTGCTGCCGCCGCGCGTCCGCAAGCTCTTGCGCACCGGCGCCTATGAGGCAAAGGAGGCCGAAGCGGCGCAAAAGCTGATCCGCAAGGGCGATGTGGTGATGGAGCTGGGCGGCGGCATCGGCTTCATGTCCACGCTGGTTGCGACCAAAACCCCGGCCCGCGCGGTGCATGCCTTCGAGGCAAACCCGGCGCTGATTCCCTATATCCGCCGGGTCCATGCCCTGAATGGCGCCAAGACGGCGCAGGTCACCCATGCGGTGCTCAGCGACGGCGACGGAACAGCGCCCTTTTACGTGCGGCCCAACTTCCTCGCCTCGTCCCTCACCCCCATGGCCGAGGACGGGCCGGAGGTGCAGAAACTTGACGTGCCGATGCGCGACATGAACCAGGTGATGGCGGATCTGAAGCCCACGGTTCTGATCTGCGACATCGAAGGCGCCGAGGTGGACGTGCTGCCAAAGCTGGATCTCTCCTCCCTGCGCGCCGTGCTGATAGAGACCCACCCCCAGTGGATCGGCAAGGAGGGCATTCGCAAGGTGTTCCACTGCCTGGATGCCGCCGGTCTGGTCTTCTTCCCGCGCTGGTCGCACGGCAAGGTCGCCGTGTTCCGCTCTGACTGGTAGCGTGATGCGGTTCCTGGCGATCCTCTCCGTGCGCAACGAGGCGGCCTTCCTGCTGGAATGGCTGGCCCATCACCGCGCCGTGGGGTTCACCGATTTCCTGGTCTTCTCCAACGACTGCCAGGATGGCACCGACCGGATGCTGGACCGGCTGGACCGGCTGGGCCATCTGACCCACCTGCGCAACGAGGGACCCTACGGCAAGGGCGGCATCCAGTTCAACGCCATGAAACTGGCCGACAAGCACCGGCTGGTGAGGCGCGCCGACTGGATCATGGCGCTGGACGTCGATGAGTTCGTCAATATCCACGCAGGCCGCGGCACCCTGCCCGACCTGTTGCAGGCGCTGCCAGAGGCCGATGCCATCACGCTGACCTGGCGGCTGTTCGGCAATGGCGAGACCCTGCGCTATGAGGATCGCCCGGTGACGGACAGTTTCACCCGCTGCGCGCCCAATGTGATCCACTGGCCCTGGCGCGCCGCCATGTTCAAGACGCTCTATCGCAACGATGGCACCTATCGCAAAACCGGGGTGCATCGTCCGCGCGGGGTGCAGAGCGACGCCGACCTGGCGCGCTTTCGCTGGTTCGATTGCGAAGGGCGCGAACTCGGAGAGCAGTTCAAGACGCAGCGGCTTTACTCCGACTACGGCCAGCCCAATCACCGGCTGGCGCAGCTGAACCATTATCCCTTAGGCGCGATGGAAAGCTATATCGTCAAGGCCGACCGGGGCCGCGCGGTCCATTCGGACCAGATGCTGGGTGTGGATTACTGGGTGGAGCGCAATTTCAACACCGACGAGGATACCTCCATCGCCCGCTACGCAGGCGCGCGCGACGCCATCCGCGCCATGCTGCAGGAGGATCAAAAGCTGGCACGTCTGCATGAAGAGGCCGTCGCCTGGCGTCATCAACGTTTCCGGGAGTTGATGCTGGAAGACCCCTTTCGCGCCCTGTTTTCACGGCTTTTGATGACGCCGCCGTCACGGCCCATCAATGCGGTGACCGCCCAGACGCTCACCGGCTTCGCCCTGCTGGGCCGCAAGGCGGATGCCCTGCGCAGCGGGGAGAGCGCGCCAGAGCCCCCCGAGTGACCGCACCCGGATCCTGATCCCAGTCCTGATCCCAGTCCCGATCCCGGCCCCGATCCCGGAAACTGGCACGAATCTTTCTCACTTTCGCCCCAATTCCCCGCTACTCCAGTCCCAAACAATCCGTCCGACACGAAAGGCGGAGACAGAGGATATCGGCATGCAGGACGGCGCAGACACGCTAGAAACAGATCTTTCCGGGCTGAAGGCAGCCGAATGGAAGGAACGGCTTGCAACCCTCAGCGAGGAACTGGGTCAGTTCCAGCCGCTTGGGGAGCGCCACTGCGCCGCCTTCATCGATCAGGGCAATACCCTGCTGGTGAGTTTCGAAACCCTGCAAGGCATCCAGAGCCTGTCGGACCTGGCCCAGCCGCTGGGCTTTGATCTGGTGCGCAACCTGGGCTGGTCGCATCTCTGCGTGATCTCGGAAGGCGACACCTGGTTTCGCGACGAACAGGTCTATGGGTTCTTCGACCAGTTGATCGACGACGGGTTCTTCGAGGAATTCGACAGGGTGGTATTCTACGGCGCCGGTCCCTGCGGCTATGCGGCCTGTGCCTATTCGGTGGCCGCTCCGGGCGCCACGGTGGTGGCCATCCAGCCGCAGGCCACGCTCGATCCGCGCATGGCCGACTGGGACGACCGCTTTGTCGAGATGCGCCGCACCTCCTTTTCGGATCGCTACGGCTATGCGCCGGACATGCTGGATGCGGCCGATCAGGCCTTTGTCCTGTTTGACCCCTACGAACGCCTGGATGCCATGCATGCGGCGCTCTTTGCGCGCAGCAATGTCACCCGTTGGCGCCTGCCCAACTTTGGCGGGGCGGTGCAGACCCGGCTGATCGAGATGGAGATCCTGTATCAGATCCTCTCCATGGCCGGATCGGGCAAGTTGAACGGCCAGGTCCTGTCGCGCCTCTTGCGCGCGCGGCGCAACAACCCGGCCTACCTGCGCAACGTGATGGCCAGCCTCGACAAGAGCGACCGCCCCTATCTGATGACGCTGCTATGCCGAAACGTCTCGGCGCGGCTGCGCGCCCCCCGATTCCGGCAGCGGTTGCAGAACCTGCGCCAGCGCGCCGCCGAGGGCGATTTCACCCTGCCGCCCGAGCTCTGATACACCGCCCCTGCGCCACGTGCCGCAGGGCTTGACGCTTTCCCTTTGCAGCGCCCTGTGCTAACGCGGCGGCATGACCAAAGAGCTGACCCTCACCCGCCCCGATGACTGGCACCTGCATCTGCGCGATGGCGCCATGCTGCAGGCCGTGCTGCCCGAAACCGCCCGCCATTTCGCCCGGGCGATCATCATGCCCAACCTGGTGCCGCCCGTGGTCACCGGAGCGCAGGCCGCAGCCTACCGCGACCGCATCATGGCGGCCCTGCCCGGCGATATGACCTTCGAGCCCCTGATGACGCTCTACCTCACCGAGGACACCGATCCTGCGGATGTGGCGGCGGCGCATGCCTCGGGGCTGGTAACGGCGGTGAAGCTGTACCCTGCCGGGGCCACCACCAACTCGGCCTCGGGCGTGCGCGATTTCGACAAGGTGCGCCCGGTGCTGGAGAAGATGGCCGAGATCGGCATGCCGCTCTGCGTGCATGGCGAGGTCACCGACAATGACATCGACATCTTCGACCGCGAAGCCGTGTTCATCGACCGTGTGCTGGACCCGATCCGCCGCGCAACGCCGGGCCTGCGCGTGGTGATGGAACATATCACCACCCGCGACGGTGTGGACTATGTGAAATCCAACGATACGGACCTCGGCGCGACGATCACCACCCACCACCTGATCATCAACCGCAACCACATCCTGGTGGGCGGCATCAAGCCGCATTACTACTGCCTGCCGGTGGCCAAGCGGGAAGAGCACCGCCTTGCCTTGCGCGCTGCCGCCACATCAGGCGATGCGCGATTTTTCCTGGGCACCGATTCCGCACCTCATACGGATCCCAACAAGGAAAGCGGCTGCGGCTGTGCCGGCTGTTTCACCGCCACCAACACCATGGCCCTTCTGGCGCATGTGTTCGAGGAAGACGGCGCCCTGGACAAGCTGGAAGGCTTTGCCTCGAAGAATGGCCCGGCCTTCTACCGCAAGCCGGAAAACGCCGAGACGATCACCCTTGTGAAACAGGACACTCCCGTCGCCTTCCCCGAGAAGATCCAAAGCGGCGAAGGCCCGGTGACGGTGTTTGATCCCGGCTTCCCGGTCTACTGGACCGTGGCACCGCAAGAGCAGACTTGACCCAGGGTGATTAAATCTTAGGTTGAACCTGCAAGCCAAATGCTTGTTTCCGGTATTTTCCTGAAGCAGGCGGATTTTGGTTTTTGAAAAACTATTTTTGGGACCGCCAGAGAACCGGGCGGTCCTTCTCTATTTTTTGACGGAGCAGTTTTCAGACCATGACAACCTTGATTTTCAACACTTTTTCGGTGCAAACCTCCAACTTTCGGCCAACCGAGTTTTCCCCTGACCAAACCGTGAGCCTCGTTTTCGGTTCCGGCTCCGAACTGTCTTACGGGATTGATGCCATTTCCCAATTCACTCTGCCGCGTGTCAGCCTGGAGGGCAGCAGTTTCAACATTCGGGTCAATGATGTCGATGCCAACCTGTTGCTGACCAGCTACCGGATCGGAGCCATCAATTGGGATGGAAACCGGACCGAGGTCATCGAGATTCGCACTGGCGCAAGCGCCTCGGCGAGTTTGAACTACTATATCGTTCTGGGAGGTGATCCGCTCCCCGAGTTCCAGGACTTCGAGGACTACCAGGCGTTCTACGACTCGATCACCGGCTATGAGGCCCTAACCGGAGCTTTTGCCCCGGACCAGACCCTTGACTGGGATGCGTTTCAGCCCGACCGCATCAGCCAGAACGACCGTTTCGACGGCACCCAAGATAGCGACAGCTTTTCGGCAGGCGGGGGCAATGACACCCTGAACGGCGGTGATGGCAACGACGTATTGTCCGGGAGCAGAGGCAATGACCGGCTCAATGGCGGAACCGGGCAGGATGAGCTGTTTGGGCAGGGCGGGCGCGATCGTCTTTACGGGGATGACGGCCGTGACAAGCTGTACGGCGGAAGCGGCAAGGATTGGCTGTTCGGCGGCAAGGGGAACGACCTGCTGACCGGCGGTGAAGGCGCAGACCGCTTTGTCTTTCGCAGCAGCTTCGGTGACGATGTCATCACCGACTTTGATGTCGACAGCAGCCGCGAGAAGATCGACCTGCGCAAGGTCAGGCAGATTGCCGACTTCGACGACTTGATGGAATCGCATATCTCCCGGGACGGGCGGGACCTTGTGATCGACGATGGCCGCGGCAACACCATCACCCTGCAGGGCGTGTCGCTGGCCGATCTGTCTGCCGACGACTTCCTGTTCTGAGCCTTGCGCAGACGGAAAACACCGAGACGATCACCCGAGTGGAACAGGACACCCCCGTCGCCTTCCCCGAGAAGATCCAGAGCGGCGCAGGCCCGATAACGGTGTTTGATCCCGGCTTCCGCGGCGCACCTTCGCTTCCGCCTGGATGAGGTCAAAAGGGGAAGGTTTAGCGCCGCGGGCAGGGCGGCGCTAACATATCGGCGTTTTCAAACCAAAGGCCCATTTTTGCATCATGCCTTCCCCCGAGACCCAGCAGATTTTCCAAATCGCACAGAGCATCGCCGGTCAGGTCGGACACGACATGCTGCGCCGCCTGGTCGAGGCGCTGAGCGCCTATCTCGACACCGCATTTGTCGCCGTGACCTATGGCGAGGGTGTCCCTGCCACACATGCCCGCGCGCTCTATGCGCTGCAAGATCAAGAAATCGTACAGGATCTGCGCTTTCAGCTCGATGAAACCCCCTGCGCAAGGGTCTACCTGGGTGAAACCGTCACCATTCCCTGCGGCGTCGCTGAGCTATACCCGCGCGAAGGCGCTGTCGAAGGCTATATCGGCATCCCGTTGCGGGACACCGAAGGACAGGTGGCCGGGCATCTCGCCGTCTTCTCCCACGATACAATCGTCGAAACCGAATTGGCCACTGCAATTGCCGGCATATTCGCCCAGCGCGCCGAAGCAGAGTTGCGCCGGTTGGCCTTCGAAGCCGAAAGGCGGGCGATGATCGCCGAGCTGTCCGATCTCAACGCCCGCCTGCAGCGCGGTTTCGACCGCCTGCGACAGGAGAATTCACAAAAAACCCATCTGATGGGGTTGATCGCGCACGACCTGCGCAACCCGCTTGCCGCGATCATTTCCCAGGCCGAACTCGGTCAGGCCCGAGGGGCAGCAACGGCGCCTGATCTTACGCGTATCAGTGCCGGTTTCGACAAGATCCTCACCGGCGCCGAACGGATGTCCGACCTGATTTCCGCCACCCTTGAACGGGTGCGGGCCGAAGGGGATGCCCTGTGGCTGTCCACCCACCCCGTCGATCCGGCTCGGTTGGTCGATATCGCCGTCGCCGCCAATCGCGACGAGGCCAGCCGCAAGGACATAACGCTCACGTTCGACAGTTCCGGGGACAGTACGATCCGGGTTGAGGCCGACGACACCCTGCTGGTGTCCGCCATAGACAACCTGATCTGCAACGCGGTCAAATACACCCCTTGTGGCGGCGCCGTCCATGTCACCATGGAGCAGGCTGCAGATACTCTCGTGATCGATGTCACCGACAATGGGCAGGGCCTTACCAAAGACGATCTTGAACATGTCTTTGGCCGTTTCCGGACCCTCTCGGCCACCCCGACCGGCGGAGAAACCGCAACCGGCCTCGGGCTGGCGAACGTGCGCCAGATCATGGATGCGCATAACGGCACCGTCTCGGCCGAAAGCGAAGGGCGCGACCAGGGCAGCCGATTCCGCCTCACCCTGCCCTTGAAACGCCCCTGAGAGCCGGACCGAAGTGTCAAAGCCGACTTGAACAAGGGGCCACCGCCGGGGTATGCCAGCGCCCGACACCGGGCCAGCCCCGACCCGAAGCAAAGGACCTGCCCATGATCCCCTCCTCCTACCCCACCGCCGAAGAAATCGCCCGCCTGTCTGCCCGGATGCTGCTGGAAATCGGCGCGGTGAATTTCAACACGGAAACGCCCTATACGCTGGCCTCCGGCCTGCCCTCGCCCAGCTATATCGACTGCCGCAAGCTGATCTCCTTCCCGCGTATCCGCTCGACGCTGATGGATTTCATGACCGTCACCGTGATGCGCAACGCAGGGTTCGAGGCCTTTGATAATATCGCAGGTGGTGAGACCGCCGGCATCCCCTTTGCCGCCCTGGTCGCCGAGCGCATGGCGCTGCCGATGACCTATGTGCGCAAGAAACCCAAAGGATACGGCCGCAACGCCCGCATCGAAGGCGCCATGAGCGAGGGCGAGCGGGTGCTCTTGGTCGAGGATCTGACCACCGATGGCGGCTCGAAGCTGTCCTTCGTGGATGCGATCCGGGAAACCGGGGCCACCTGCGGGCACACGGCGGTGATCTTCTACTACGACATCTTCCCAGAAACGACCAAGACGCTGGGCGACCACGGGGTGGAGCTGCATTACCTCTGCACCTGGTGGGATGTCCTGGCCGAGGCCCGCGCGCAAGGCGCCTTCAGCACCGCAACGCTGGATGAGGTGGAAACCTTCCTGAAAGACCCCCGCGCCTGGCAGGATGCGCATAAATCCGCCTAAAGACGGCACCGCTGTCAGCTAGATAACCGGGGCCGGATCAGGCCCCGGTTCTTGCATGTACAGGCCGCAGGGGCGCCGCCCCCTTTATTTTGCGGCCCACCCATGCCATCCTACCGGATATTGCGCGCCACAGGCGCTTTTGGGTCCAAATGGGAAATCATCAACAGGCGGCGGAGAGTTCTCCACAGCCTGCCCACAGCTTGTCCACGGTGATTTCCAGATGGATTTGAGCGCCTGAATTGCCCTATCTATCCGGACCGACTGAAGAGAGCCGCGATGAACGAATTGACCCCATTCGACGGAGACCAGCCCCCCGCCCCGATGCCGGAACCGGATGCTCCGCAGCAGGCCAGTGGCATGGAGGCGAACGAGCTGCCCCATTCGGTAGAGGCCGAACAGCAACTTCTGGGCGCGATCCTGACCAACAATGACGTCTATGACCGGGTCGCCTCGATCATCGACTCCTCGCATTTCTACGATCCGGTCCACACCCGCATCTACGAAATCGCCGCCGCGCGGATTTCCAAGAACGCGCTGGCCTCGCCGGTGACGCTGAAGGCCTTCATGGAGGATGACGAGGGTCTGAAGGAGCTTGGCGGCCCCGCCTATCTGGCGAAACTCGCCGGTGCGTCGATCTCGGTCTTTGCGGTGCGCGACTATGCGCAGATGATCTACGATCTGGCGATCCGGCGCGAGCTGATCGCCCTTGGCCAGTCCATCGCCGACAAGGCGCGGCGGGTGGATGTGTCCTCGGAACCGAAAGAGCAGATCGTCGAGGCGGAACAGTCGCTCTATCAGCTGGCCGAACAGGGCCAGACCGAAAGCGGCTTCAAATCCTTCCTCAAGGCCGTCACCGAGGCGGTCAATGTCACCAACGAGGCCTATCAGCGCGGCGGCGGCATGGCGGGGATTTCCACCGGGCTGACCGATCTCGACAAGCAGCTAGGCGGCCTTCACCCGTCGGACCTTCTGATCCTCGCGGGGCGCCCTTCGATGGGGAAGACCTCGCTTGCGACCAACGTCGCCTTCAACGTGGCCAAGGCCTACAAGAAGGGTGTGAAGCCTGACGGGACCGAGGGTGCCGTGGATGGCGGCGTGGTGGGCTTCTTTTCGCTCGAGATGAGCGCCGAACAGCTGGCCGGGCGGATCCTGGCCGAGGCGTCCGAGATTTCCAGCCACAAGATCCGCCAGGGCGACATGAGCGAAAGCGAATTCCGCCGCTTCGTGCAGGCCGCCAAGGATCTGGAAAGCTGCCCCTTGTTCATCGACGACACGCCCGCCCTGCCGATCTCGCAGCTGGCCGCCCGCGCCCGCCGCCTGAAACGGACCCATGGCCTGGATCTTCTGGTGATCGACTACCTGCAGCTTTGCCGCGGCATGTCCGACAACCGGGTCAATGAGATCGCCGAGATCTCGATGGGGATGAAGGCCATCGCCAAGGAGTTGAACATCCCGGTGATTGCGCTGTCGCAGCTGTCGCGTCAGGTGGAAAGCCGCGATGACAAACGCCCGCAGCTGTCGGATCTTCGGGAATCCGGCTCGATCGAACAGGACGCCGACGTGGTGATGTTCGTGTTCCGCGAGGAATACTATAAAGAGCGTGAAAAGCCCGGCGATCACGAACTGGACAAGATGGAAGAATGGAAGGCCGCGATGGAGCGGTTGCATGCCAAGGCCGAGGTCATCGTCGGCAAGCAGCGTCACGGTCCCATCGGCACGGTGGAACTGTCGTTCGAGGCGCAATTCACCCGCTTTGGCAACCTCGCCAAATCCTGGCAGCAGCAGCCGGACGGCTACGAATAACTCTTCCCAGGCAGAGGATTTCCAATGAGCATTCACGATTTCATGCAGGCCTACAAACGGGTGTGGGAGGCGCAGGATTCCGAAGGCTTTGCCGCGCTCTTTACCCCCGATGGGCAATATTGGAACACGCCCTTTCAGGTGCAGACCGGCCCCGAAGAACTGGCCCGCTACTGGGATCGGATCAAGCTGCAACAGGACATTTGCCTGACCCCCAGCGTGTTGGCCGAAACCCCAAAGGGCGGCGTCGGCCATTGGAACGTCACCTATCAGGTCGCCAGCGAGGAACTGTTCCAGATCTGGGCGAAATCCACCGGCACCGGCCTGCCCGATCGCCAGCCCGGCGATCCCCTGCCCCGGATGGAGCTGGACGGCACCCTGGTGGCAGAGCTGAACGATCAGGGCCTTGCCACCTGCGTGCGGATCTTCTGGCACTCCAACGCCACCATGCCGACGTAGGCACCCGCCACCGGCAAGACAGCGCCATCGAAGGCGCAACACAGCCCTGCAGCACCGAATTCCACTTGACCCCTGCTGCGCGCATGTCATGAACAGCGCATGAGCACGGCACGACTGACAATCAACCTTGATGCGCTGGTGACCAACTGGCGCAATCTTGATGCAAAGACCAACTGCGAAACCGCCGCGGTGGTCAAGGCAAATGGATACGGCCTGGATTCAGGCCGCGTGGCAACCGCCCTGGCCAAGGCCGGTGCGCGCAATTTCTTTGTGGCGGCCGCCGAGGAAGGCGTCGCCCTGCGCCGCGCCCTGGGGCCTGGTCCCGGCATTTCCGTCTTCTCCGGCCATATGGAGGGCGACACCGGCCTGCTGCGCGATTTCCAACTGGCCCCGATGCTCAACTCGCTCGACCAGATGCTGCGCCATTTCGAAAGCCTGCCCGGCCACCCCTTTGGCGTGCAGCTGGACAGCGGCATGAACCGTTTGGGGATGGAGCCCGGCGAATGGGCGGCTGTACGCGATATCGCGCTGGGACAAGGCCCGGTCCTGCTGATGTCGCACCTGGCCTGCGCTGATGAACCCGCGCATCCGATGAATGCACAGCAGCTCAAGACCTTCCACGAGATGACCGACGGGATCGAGGTGCCGCGCTCGCTCTCGGCCACCGGAGGCATCCTGCTTGGCCCCGACTATCATTTCGACCTCTGCCGTCCGGGCATCGGTCTTTATGGCGGCGCCCCCTACGGCGATGCCCTGCCGGTGGTGCAGCTCGACCTGCCGGTGATCCAGATCCGCGACCTGATGCCCGGCGAGACCGTCGGCTATGGCAACACCTGGACCGCCCAGCGCCCCAGCCGCATCGCAACCGTGGCCGCTGGCTATGCCGACGGGTTGCTGCGCGCCATGGGCGGTGGCGGCATTCAGGCCTATGCCGGTGACACGGCCTGCCCGGTGGTGGGGCGGATCTCGATGGATCTGATCACCATCGACGTGACCGACCTCGACAGCGACCCCGCCGCGCTGACCCTGCTCAATGAGGTGCAGACCGTAGACAGCCTCGCCGATGCGGCGGGCAGCATCGGCTACGAGATCCTGACCTCGATGGGCGCGCGCTACGCAAGGAGCTACAAGGGATGAACCCGCTCGCCCTTCTTGCCCGCATCGGCCGCCTGGCGCTCGATATGCTGTCCGCCATCGGTCGTGTCGCCCTGTTTGCGCTCTCCACGCTGTCCTACATGATCCGCCCGCCGTTCTATGGCCGCGAGACGCTGACCGCCCTGTTGCATGTTGGCTGGCTGTCGCTGCCGGTGGTGGGGCTGACCGCAATCTTCACCGGCGGTGCGCTGGCCCTGCAGATCTACGCCGGCGGCGCCCGTTTCAACGCCGAAGCCGTGGTGCCGCAAATCGTCGCCATCGGCATGGTGCGCGAACTTGGCCCGGTTCTAGTTGGCCTGATGATCGCCGCCCGCGTCACCTCCTCCATCGCGGCCGAGATCGCCACCATGAAGGTGACCGAGCAGATCGACGCCCTGGTGACGCTATCGACCAACCCGATGCAATACCTCGTCGCCCCCCGCGTGCTGGCAGCCTTCCTGACCGTGCCGCTCCTGGTCGGGATCGGCGATATCATCGGCATCGCCGGCGGCTATGCGGTTGCGGTGCATAACCTCGATTTCAACGCCGCTGCCTATCTCAAGAACACCGTAGATTTCCTTGAACCGCTCGATGTGATCTCCTCGCTGGTGAAAGGCGCCGCCTTTGGCACCATCGCCGCCCTGATGGGCTGCTACTACGGCATGCAATCGGGCCGCGGTGCGCAGGGCGTGGGCCGCGCCACCAAAGGATCGGTCGAGGCCGCCGCCATCCTGATCCTGGCCGCCAACTTCCTGCTGACGGGGGTGTTCTTCTCGGTATGATCAAGCTCGAAAACGTACATAAGGCCTTTGGCTCCAACCAGGTTCTGCGCGGCATGACGCTGGAGGTCCCCAAGGGCACCTCGATGGTGATCATCGGCGGCTCCGGCACCGGCAAATCGGTGGCGCTGAAATGCGTCCTGGGCCTCATCAAACCCGACAGCGGCAGCATTCTGGTGGATGGCAAACCGGCGGATGCAGGCGACCGCGATGCCTTTCTGGCGCGGTTCGGCATGCTGTTTCAGGGCGGGGCGCTGTTTGACTCCCTGCCCGTCTGGCAGAACGTCGCCTTCCGCCTGATGCGCGGCACGCTGAAACGCCCCGCCGAAGAGGCCCGCGAAATCGCCATCGAGAAACTGCGCCGCGTCGGCCTGAAAGCCGATGTCGCGGATCGTTTGCCCGCCGAACTCTCGGGCGGCATGCAGAAACGCGTCGGCCTTGCCCGCGCCATCGCCGCCGAGCCGGAGATCATCTTCTTTGATGAGCCCACCACCGGCCTGGACCCGATCATGGCGGGGGTGATCAACGATCTGATCCGCGAAATCGTGGTCGAGATGGGCGCCACCGCCATGACCATCACCCACGACATGACCTCGGTGCGCGCCATCGCCGACAATATCGCCATGCTGCATGACGGGGTGATCAAATGGACCGGCCCGGTTGCCCAGATGGACAATTCGGGCGATCCCTACCTCGACCAGTTCATCCACGGCCGCGCGGAGGGTCCGATCGAGGCGGTGCGGTAAACGACAGCTCAAGATTTCCTTGCGGGTCTCACTGCAAATGACTGGGAAGAGTTCACGGCCTGCCCCGGCCGATGACTGCCGTGCAACTTTCCCCTTAAAAATCAGCAGCAGAAGGCACACATCTAGGCAGACCCACAACATCGAACCCACATGATCCTCCGCCTCGCCACCCTGTCGCTCTTGATCCTCTACCCCATCGCCTGGTTCGCGCCTTTGCTGCGCGCGGGGCTACTGCCTCTGTTCGGCCTCTCCGAGATCAGCGTCATCACCGGGTTGCAATCGCTCTGGGGCAGCGATGTGGTACTGGCGCTGCTGGTGACTTTCTTTGCCATCTTCGCCCCCTACCTCAAGACCATCGGCCTTGCGCTGGTGCAATGGGGCCTGCTGGATCCCCGTGCCCAACCGGTGCTGCATCTGCTGGGCAAGCTCGCCATGGCCGACATCTTCCTCATCGCGCTCTACATCACCATTGCCAAGGGCATCGGCTACGTCACGATCGAGACCGGCTGGGGCCTTTATCTCTTCTCCGCCTGCATCCTCGCCTCCATCGCGCTCGGCCTCATGACCGAGCGCAGCCTGCGATCAAATCCGGGTCAATGACGGCGCGCAGGCGCCGCCTTGCGCAGCAAGGTCGCAGATCATTGACGCGGCTTTGATCCACATAGACTCGAAATCGCGCATTCAGGGCAGACCTGCCCCTGAATCGCCTCTCAGCAAATCCTTTACGCCGCGCCAGCGGCGGCACCGCGGCAGCGGTGCTTTCCTGATCTGGCCGCACCGCGGCAGCGGTGCCGGGCCAAACGGGAGCGGATCCCGCTCGGGATCCAGCGACGGGCGGGAGACCTACCTTACGCCTTGAACAAACCCTGAACATCGGGCAAAACAGCCCCATGGCAAAATCATCTTCCTTCTCCTGCTCGGCCTGTGGCGCCAGCTTCTCCAAATGGTCCGGCCGCTGCGAAGGCTGTGGCGAGTGGAACACCATAGCCGAGGACAAGGGCCTCTCCTCTGGCGGCCCTGCCAAGAAAAGCCTCGGCATGCGGCGTGGGCGCACCATTCCGCTTTCCGATCTTGCGGTCGAGGAAACACCGCCGCCGCGCAGCCAGTCCGGTGTCGGCGAGCTTGACCGGGTCCTGGGCGGTGGCTTGGTGCCCGCTTCGGCCATCCTGGTGGGGGGCGATCCCGGTATCGGCAAATCGACGCTCCTGTTGCAGGCCGCCGCCCGCTTTGCCAGGGCAGGCCTCAAGACCGTCTATGTCAGCGGTGAAGAGGCCAGTGCCCAGGTCCGCATGCGGGCGCAACGCCTTGGCCTGGCACAGGCGCCGGTGAAACTCGCCGCGGAAACCAACCTGCGGGACATCCTGACCACGCTGGAGGCGGAAAAACCCCAGCTTGCCATCATCGATTCGATCCAGACCATGTGGGCCGATCACGTGGACAGCGCGCCGGGGTCGGTCAGCCAGGTCCGCGCCGCCGCGCACGAACTCACAACCTTTGCCAAGACCAACGGCATCTCCATCATCATGGTCGGCCATGTCACCAAGGAGGGCCAGATCGCAGGCCCCCGCGTGGTGGAGCATATGGTCGACACCGTCCTCTATTTCGAGGGCGAGCGCGGCCACCAGTTCCGCATCCTGCGCGCCGTGAAGAACCGCTTTGGCCCGGCGGATGAGATCGGCGTCTTCGAGATGACCGGCGGTGGCCTGGCCGAAGTGGTGAACCCCTCTGCCCTGTTCCTCTCCGAACGTGGCCAGCCCTCGCCCGGATCGGTGGTCTTTGCCGGCATCGAAGGCACCCGCCCCGTGCTGGTGGAACTTCAGGCGCTGGTCGCCCCCTCCCCCCACTCCCAGCCGCGCCGTGCGGTGGTGGGCTGGGACTCATCGCGCCTGGCCATGATCCTTGCGGTGCTGGAGGCGCGTTGCGGCATTCCTTTCGCCGGTCTTGATGTCTATCTCAATGTGGCGGGCGGCATGAAGATCTCTGAACCCGCCGCCGATCTGGCGGTCGCCGCCGCACTGCTGAGCGCCCGCGAGGACACCGCCCTTCCCGCCGATACCGCAATATTCGGAGAAATCTCGCTATCTGGTGCCCTCAGACCCGCGCCTCAGACAGAAAACAGGTTGAAAGAGGCGCAAAAACTTGGTTTCACCTCAGCCATTGCCCCCGGCGGCGGCAAATCCGTATCGGTCAAAGGCCTGGCTCAGCGCAAGGTTGACGACCTCACCGGTTTTGTTGGCGAATTCTTCGGGGCCGGCTAAAGTCGCCGAAAGAATTTTACTGTGCGCTAACGGGCGAGGGACATGGAAGGTTTCACCATTATCGACGGGGTCGTGGCCCTGGTCATAGTTGTATCGGCATTGCTGGCCTATTCGCGCGGTCTGGTGCGCGAGGCAATGGCCATCGCAGGCTGGATCGCCGCCGGTGTCCTTGCCTTCATGTTCGCCCCACAAGTCGAGCCGCTGATGGCAGAGATCCCGGTGGTCGGGGACTTCATCGCCGACAGCTGCGAATTGTCGATCATCGCCGCCTTTGCGGCCGTCTTTGCCCTGGCCCTGATTGTCGCCTCCTTCTTCACCCCGCTGTTTTCCTCCTTGGTGCAGCGCTCAGCCCTGGGCGGGCTGGATCAGGGCGCGGGCTTCTTCTTCGGCGTCTTGCGCGGCATCCTTTTGGTGGCGATTGCCTTCTTCCTCTATAATGTGGTGATGACCGGGCAGAGCTTTACAATCGTTGACGAAAGCCGCTCTGCCGTGGTGTTCGAACGCATGATCGGCAAGATCGAGGACCGCAATCCCGAGCAGGCGCTTGGCTGGGTCACCCAACAGTACGAGGCCCTGATCGGCGCCTGCGAGGACTGATCAGCCCGCCCTCACTCCATGCCCAAAACAATGAGAGCGCCCCTTGAGGCGCTCTTTTTTCATTCAAAACATAAGCATAGCCAGAATCCACCTCAGCGCTCCCGGCCATGCAAGCTCTTGATCAGGCAGATTCGCCCTCTGTGGGCACCTTCAGAATCACCGCGCCCTGCCGCTGCCGCCTTTCCAGTCTTGGCAAGGGGTAATTCTTAACAAAATCTGATCCACAGCGGTCAATTGGTTAACAATCCGGGCAAAAATTCCAATTTTGTCCCCGAAAAATGGGTCAAATTCTAAATTGGCCGCACCCTTGCCCCATTTTCGGCCCAATTCGGGGGCCAATTAGGATCCACGACAGGCAGAAAGCCACTCGATCTCAGAAGGGACACGAAAATGTTGCTGGATCATTTCAACTCTTTCGCTGACTACCAGCCGGTGGACATGCTGTTGGATTTTTCCGTTTTCAACTGCGCGTCCCTGCTGGAGACCCCCATCGACACCACGCCGCTGCGCCCTCGCGAAGGTGGTTTCCTGCCCTCCACCCTGGTGGAAACCGACCGTGGCTTCATCCAGGCCCGCGACGTGAAGCCAGGTGACATGATCTACACCTTCGACGGTGGCGCCCAGGAAGTGCAGGCGGTGCGCCACGCGGTGCCGCGCCTGACAACGCTGATGCATGTGCCGGCTGGCGCCCTTGGCAATGACACCGACCTGCTGCTGCCCGCCGATCAGACCGTGGCGCTGGAACTGGACGCCGCAGAGCGCCTGTTTGGCCTGCCGCTGGTCACCGCCAAGCTGATCCACCTGGCCGGTCACAAGGGCATCAAGGCAGCCGCCCCCGAAAGCATCGGCCGCATTCATATCACCTGCACCGAGGAAGAGTTGATCTGGGCCGAAAGCGGCATGCTGGTTCTGGCCGGTGAAGGCGGCCCCGATGGCGCCTTCTGCGAACTCTCCCTGACCGAGGTACGCCAGGTTCTGGCCAGCGACGAAGGCCGCGCCCTGTCGCAGACCGGCATGGGGGCAGAAGATGCCCGTTACCCCGATCCCTTTGACGCCGTCTTCATGCCCGCTCTGGCCGCGTGAGACGACCGAAACCACCGGCAAGACCAAATAGACGAGCAGAACTGACCGGGGGCCTGTGGAAACAGCCCCCCTTTTTCTTCCGCGACAAATCCGCCGGTCACAAAGGAATTGTGATCCTTTGGTGACATCCGTGGAGGAAGGCTCTATGTGAGGGCCATCACTCATTCCCGGATTCGGAGCCACACGCCTTGCCGATGCCGCAGATGCCCCCCGCCCATCCCTTTGACGACGATAAACTACGCGAAGAATGCGGCGTGTTTGGCGTCGTCGGCGTCCAGGACGCCGCCAATTTCGTAGCCCTTGGCCTGCATGCGCTGCAGCACCGCGGACAGGAGGCAGGCGGTATCGTCTCCCATGATCCTGTCGAGGGGTTCAACAGCGTGCGCCGCTTTGGCTATGTGCGCGACAACTTCACCTCGCAGGATGTGATGGCCACGGTGCCCGGGCCGCTGGCCATCGGCCACGTGCGCTATTCCACCGCCGGATCGAAAGGCCAGACCGCGATCCGCGACGTGCAGCCCTTCTTTGGCGAATTCGCCATGGGCGGGGCTGCCATTGCCCACAACGGCAATATCACCAATGCCAACGCCCTGCGCCGCGAGCTGATCGAGCGCGGCTCGATCTTCCAAAGCTCATCCGACAGCGAATGCATCATCCACCTGATGGCGCGCTCCATGGGCCGGTCGATCCCCGACCGCATGGAAGAGGCGCTGCGCAAGGTCGAAGGCGCCTTTTCCGTCGTCGCCATGACCCGCACCAAGCTGATCGGCGTGCGCGACCCCTTAGGCGTGCGCCCGCTGGTGCTCGGCAAGATCGGCGATGGCTATGCGCTCAGCTCGGAAACCTGTGCGCTGGATATCATCGGCGCCGAATTCATCCGCGAGATTGAACCCGGCGAAATGGTGGTGATCAACGACAAGGGCGTCGAAAGCCATTTCCCCTTCCGTCGCCAGCCCTCGAAGTTCTGCATCTTCGAACATGTATATTTCTCGCGCCCCGATTCGATCCTGGGCGGTCGCTCGGTCTATGAAACCCGCGAAGCCATCGGGCGGGAACTGGCCAAGGAAAACCCGATCGAGGCGGATCTGGTCTGCCCGGTGCCCGACAGCGGCACCCCGGCGGCGATCGGCTATTCGCTGGAATCGGGCATCCCCTATGCCATGGGGATCATCCGCAACCAGTATATGGGCCGCACCTTCATCGAGCCGACCGAGCAGATCCGCAACATGGGTGTGCGCCTGAAGCTGAACGTCAACCGCGCCCTGATCCAGGGCAAGCGGGTGATCCTGGTGGATGATTCCGTGGTGCGTGGCACAACATCCCGCAAGATCAAGGAGATGATCCTGGATGCGGGCGCCAAGGAGGTGCATTTCCGCATTGCCTCTCCGCCCACCGCCTGGCCCTGTTTCTATGGCGTCGACACGCCGGATCGCGACAAGCTGCTGGCCGCCACCATGACCGAGGATCAGATGGCCGAACATCTAGCGGTCGACAGTCTCAAGTTCATCTCGCTGGACGGGCTTTACCGCGCTGTGGGCGAGCCCTCGGGCCGCGACAAGGGCTGCCCGCAATACTGCGACGCCTGCTTCTCGGGTGAATATCCCGTGACCCCCTCCGATATGATCGAACGGGGGTTTGAAATGAAGACTGCCGCAGAGTAAGAGGTCGCCAAACACAATCAGGGAGGGCGCTGATCCCATGGGGTCGGCGCCCTTTCCTATGGTCCGTTTTTCAGACCGCACCTCAATGAAAGGCCCTTCCTTGGACGCCCACCTTGCCCGATTGCTGACCTCGACGCGCAAATGCCGCTGCTGCGGCGCCACCTTTGCGCAGCTGCTCAGCCTCAGCTGCGACCGGCCGGATGCCTGCCCCGAAGACTTGGTGGTGCAGGACAATTCCGCGGTGATGAGCCTGCGCGGCGATGTGCTCGCCGAGGATTTCTGCCGCCTTGGCGATCTGCGCTTTGTACGCGCGGTGCTGGCGCTGCCGGTGCAAGGCGGCTGTGGTGCCGAGTTCATCCTGGGCACCTGGGCGAGCCTGGGTCAGGATGATTTCGAAGCCTATCTCGACCTGTTCGAACTGCGCGAGGTGGAAAGCCTGGGCAGCCGCCCGGCCTGGCTTGCCAATGCCATCCCGCCCGATGACGGCGGCCCGGTGGCCTGCATGCTGCATATGCGGCCCGAAGGCGAATACCCGGAATTGCAGGTTTCGGAACCCAGCCACCTGCTTGCCCGCCTGCAGCAAGAGGGGCTGCAGCTGGAAGAAGTGTTGGAAATGCTGCATGCCTACGGGCACGATATCCCTTCGCTGATCTATGACGCGTAAAGGCGCCAGATTGCAGCAGCCCCCTGCCCCCTTGACGCACCAGCCCAACAGGCCCAAAAGGCAGCCATGACACAGAAACTCGCTCTTATCACCGGCGCCTCGCGCGGCCTGGGCGCCGCCCTGGCAGAGGCGCTTGCCCCGACCCATCACATCGTGGCCGTGGCCCGCACCACCGGCGCCCTGGAAGAGCTGGATGACCGCATCAAGGCCAAGGGCGGCAGCGCCACCCTGGCGCCGATGGACGTGACCGTGCCCGAGGCGATGGCGACGCTCTGCCGGGGCATCCATGACCGCTGGGGATCGCTTGACCTGTGGCTGCACACGGCAATCCACGCCGCACCGCTGTCCCCTGCGCCCTTTGTCGCGCCCAAGGACTGGGAGAAATCCGTGGCGGTGAACGCCACGGCCACCTCGGTGCTGATCCCCTATGTAGCACCCCTGCTCGGCCAGAGCGGACGTGCCGTGTTCTTTGACGATCCGCGCGCGGGCGAAAAATTCTTCGGCGCCTATGGGGCCACCAAGGCGGCGCAAATGTCGCTGGCCCGTAGCTGGCAGGCCGAAAGCGCCAAGACCGGCCCATTTGTTCAGATTGTTGAACCTCAGCCCATGCCCACCGCCCTACGCGCCCGCTTCTTCCCGGGGGAAGACCGCGACGCTCTCACCCCAGTGCAGGACGAAGCCGCGCGCCTGTTGCCTCTGATCCTTCAGGACGAAGGCTGACCAGAACAAGGCTGCGCTCCCGCCCCCGCTCTCTCATATCGTAGTTATGAGGATCGGCGTTGGGCCGGGCGCCGCGCCTATGGCGCGGCGCTGTTGCGCACGACAGATGCCACTCTTTTCGCCCCGCAGGCGTCAGCCTGCCGGGCCCAACTGCGCGGCGGCATTCGCAGAATGCAGCCAAAGCAGGCGGGAGCGTCCCGGTTGCGCTGAACAGCCAGCGGTCCGGAAAAACCTGTGGCGCCTATGCCCCGCTGGAAAGATAGCGTCCCCCACCCCTGCGAAAGGCTTGCCCCAGTATTTTCAACGTCCTATTCAGATCCAAACACCATTCAGGCGGCGGCAGGGGGCTCTATGCGCATTCTCGTAACCAATGACGACGGTATCAATGCACCGGGCCTGACGGTTCTGGAAGCCATCGCCCATGAGGTTGCCGGCCCCGAGGGCGAGGTCTGGACCGTGGCGCCCGCCTTTGAACAATCGGGCGTCGGCCATTGCATCAGCTACACCCGCCCCTCGATGCTGAGCCAGCTGGGCGAGCGCCGCTTTGCCACCGAAGGCTCGCCTGCGGACTGCGTGCTGGCAGGTGTGCATGTGGCGATGCAGGATGTGGTGCCGGATCTGGTCCTTTCGGGCATCAACCGGGGCAACAATTCGGCCGAGAACGCGCTTTATTCCGGCACCCTTGGCGGCGCCATGGAAGCCGCCCTGCAGGGCATTCCCGCCCTCGCCCTGTCGCAGTATTTCGGCCCCCATAATGCCAAGCTCGACAACCCGTTTGAAGCGGCCGCGGAACATGGTGCCGCACTGATCCGCGACATCCTGAAGGCCAGCCCGCAGGACGCCCATGGCGATTACCGCCTGTTCTACAACATCAACTTCCCGCCCGTCCCCGCCGCCGCCGTCAAGGGCGCCCGCGCCGTGGCGCAGGGGCTGCGCGCAGGACCCCGGTTTTCCGCCGAGGAACAGCTCTCTCCCAATGGGCGGCGCTATGTCTGGATCAAGGGCGGTGACCAACACGTGCACACGGCGCCCGATACCGATGCCTCGGTCAACCTCGAAGGCTATATCTCGGTCACCCCGATGCGCGCGGATCTGACCGCCCATGATGCGCTGCACGCCCTCAAGGTTCTGGAATGACAGGCCCCGATCCCGAGACCAAGATGCAGTTTCTGTTCGCCCTGCGCTCGCGCGGGGTGACGGATCCGCTGGTGCTGGAGGCGATGGAGGAGATCGACCGCGGCCCCTTCGTGCGCGGCATCTTTGCGCAGCGCGCCTATGAGGACACGCCTCTGCCGATTGCCTGCGGCCAGACCATCTCGCAGCCCTCGGTGGTGGGGCTAATGACCCAGGCCCTGCAGGTCTCGCCCCGTGATACGGTGCTGGAGGTGGGCACCGGATCCGGCTACCAGGCGGCGATCCTGTCGAAACTGGCGCGGCGGGTCTATACCATCGACCGCCACGCCCGGCTGGTGCGCGAGGCACGGGCGCTGTTTGAGGCGCTCCACCTGCCCAATGTGACCTCGCTGGTGGGCGATGGCAGCTTTGGCCTGCCGGATCAGGCGCCCTTTGACCGCATCATCGTCACTGCCGCCGCCGAAGACCCGCCCGGGCCGCTCCTGGCGCAGTTGAAGACCGGCGGCATCATGGTGGTGCCTGTGGGGCAATCCGACACGGTGCAGACGCTGATCCGGGTGCGCAAGACGGAAACGGGCCTTGATTATGACGAATTGCGCCCGGTTCGTTTTGTTCCCCTGCTTGAGGGTCTCGGCAAAGAGACCTAAATGGAGCCCGAACGAGACCGGCGATTATTGAATTGGTATTTTGAGGAGAGCGAGATGACCGAGACTGCCCCCATCCAGCCGCGCCGCCCGGAACGGCTTTTGCTCCTTCTTCCGACCCTCGCCGTGCTGGCTGGCTGCGAAGGCCCACTCGACTATGACCTGCGCGGACAATTCGGCGGTTTCAGCACCGCCGCCGCCGCCCAGAACGCCACCACCGACCGGCCTGCTGCCGATGAGCGCGGCCTGATCACCTACCCCTCCTACCAGGTGGTGGTGGCGCAGCGCGGTGACACCGTCGCGGATGTGGCCACCCGGGTGGGCTTGACCCCGACCGAACTGGCCCGGTTCAACGGCATGGAGCCGTCTGATCCCCTGCGCAAGGACGAGATTCTGGCGATGCCCCGACGCGCGCCCACCAGCATCGCGCCCGGATCGACCCAGCCGGGCGGCGTCGATATCGCCTCGCTTGCGGGGCAAGCCATCGAGGCCGCGCCGCAAACCTCTCCCAACCCCGGGTCGGTGACCACCACGACCCTGCAGCCCACACCGCGGCCAGCGCCGGTCGAGGTCCAGGAGGGCCCCGAACCCATCCGCCACAAGGTGGTGCGCGGCGAAACCGCCTATACCATCTCGCGCCTCTACCAGGTGCCGGTGAAATCCCTGGCCGAGTGGAACGGGCTGGGCAGCGATTTTGCCATCCGCGAGGGCCAGTACCTGCTGATCCCGCTGAAGGACCAGCCTGCCCCTACCCGCACCGCCGAGGTGACCCCGCCGGGCGCGGGCAGCGCAACGCCTACGCCGCCCAGTGCCACCAAACCCCTGCCCACCGAAGAGGTCGCTCCGGCCTCCGAGGCCGTGGCAGCGGTGCCCACTGTGAAGGTGCCCGAACCCACCCGCCAAAGCGACGCCGCCCTGGCCTATCCGTTGCAGGGCAAGATCATCTCCACCTATTCCAAGGGCAAGAACGAAGGCATCGATATCGCGGGCACGCCCGGCCAGGTGGTGAAATCCGCCGAGGCGGGCACAGTGGCCGCCATCACCAAGGATTCCAAGAACATCCCGATCGTGGTGATCCGCCACTCCAACAAGCTGCTGACGCTTTACGTCAATGTGACGGATATCTCGGTGAAGAAGGGCGAGACCGTGAAGCGCGGCCAGCCCATTGCCAAGCTGCGCGATGGCAAGGATGCCTTTTTGCACTTCGAGGTCCGCAACGGCTATGAAAGCCTCGACCCACTCCCCTATCTGAACTGACCAGACCCTAGGCCGAACGGGAGCGCTGACCGAGCCGTCTAGCTCTCCGGATCGGTGCGATTTCCGGGGAACCGGATCATGTCGGGGAATGCGGGCAGCCAGTTTTCGCGGCGCCGGGTCCAGAGCTCGTAGCTCGGCACCAGCTGGTCCTGCGCATCCATCGCCCCCAGGTGCACTTCAATCTCATCATCGCTGCAGGCAAAAACAGACGAGCCGCAGCGGGGACAGAAATGGCGCCCCTGATAGGCCCGGCTTTCCCCCGTGATCGTGACCATGTCGCCGCGAAACACCGCCGCCGCATAGAACAGCGCGCCATGATGTTTGCGGCAATCCAGGCAATGGCAGATCCCCACGCGCAAGGGCGCCCCTTGCGCGACAACTCGCAGCGCGCCGCAGAGGCATCCGGCGGTATATGTCTGCTGCGACGGGTCCATGCCTCAGCTGAGCGAAACACCGTGTCGCCCGGCCAGATCGGTGAAATACTGCCAGGCCACCCGGCCCGAACGCGCACCGCGCGTCGCCTGCCACTCCACCGCTTCGGCGCGCAGCACCTCCGGGTCGACCGTGACGCCATAGGCGGTGCAATAGCCCGCGATCATAGACAGGAATTCGTCCTGATCGCAGGGGTGGAAGCCCAGCCACAGACCAAAGCGATCGGAGAGTGAAACCTTCTCCTCCACCGCCTCTGAGGGATTGATGGCGCTGGAGCGTTCGTTTTCGATCATGTCGCGCGGCATCAGGTGGCGCCGGTTCGAGGTGGCATAGAAGACCACGTTTTCGGGCCGCCCCTCGATACCGCCATCCAGCACCGCCTTCAGGCTCTTGTAGTGCTGATCGTCATGGCTGAACGAGAGGTCATCGCAGAACAGGATGAACCGCTTGGAAGAGGCGCGCAGATGGTTCAGAAGCCGCGCCACCGAGGGCAGGTCCTCGCGCTGCAGCTCCACCAGTTTCAGATCGGGATGATCGGCGATCAGCGCGCCATGCACCGCCTTTACCAAGCTCGATTTCCCCATGCCGCGCGCGCCCCACAGTAGGGCATTGTTGGCGGCGGACCCTTCGGCAAACCGGCGGGTATTCTCCAAGAGCGTATCGCGCGAGCGGTCGATGCCCACCAGCAGCTCCAGATCGACCCGGTTCACCGCCTCTACCGGGGCCAGCCGATCCGGGGAGACATGCCAGACGAAGGCGGGCGCCGCATCGAAATCGGGCGCTTCCAGGGGCGCGGGCGACATCCGCTCCAGGGCCTCGGCAATGCGGTTCAATGCGTCCTCAGTCATCGGTACTGTCATGGGGTCCTCCGTCCTTGCTTGCGGAGGTGACAAAGCATGTTCGGAGCCGGGCAACAAGCCGCTTTGCCACCCAGATGCGTGCAAAAGGGGCGACACCTGCGTGCCGCCCCTTGTCTTCTCTCGGTTCAGTGAGTGTGTGCCGCCCTATGGGGACAGAATGGTCCTTTAGGCGGCCTGGGCTTTTTCCATCTCCTCGGAAAAGCTCTTGAAAAACTTGGCGGCCAGTTTCTTGGCCGTGCTCTGGATCAGGCGGCTGCCCAGCTGCGCCAGCTTGCCGCCGATATCGGCCTTGGCCGTGTAGGACAGCAGCGTGCCGCCATCCTGTTCTGTCAGCACCACCTCGGCACCGCCCTTGGCAAAGCCCGCGGCACCGCCATTGCCCTGCCCGGTCAGCGAGAAGCGTTCCGGCGGGGCATCGGGCGACAGGGTCACCTGGCCCGAGAATTTCGCCTTCACCGGGCCGATCTTCAGCACTACCTTGGCCTCCAGCTCGGTGTCGGAATGTTTGATCAGCTCCTCGCAGCCGGGGATCGCCTTTTGCAGCACCTCCGGGTCATTGAGAGCCGCATAGACCTCGTCACGCGGGGCATTGATGAAGATTTCGTCGTTCAGTTCCATGTGGGTTGTCCTTCTAGCAACAGGGAAATTTGACGGTGGCCAGAACCTTGGCCTGCTCGTCACTCAATTCGGGAAACAGGCGCCGCCACAGGCTGCGGGTCAGGCGCAGGGTAAGATCAGCCATCTACCACCTCCCGGCGCTGAAGCGCCCGGCGGCGCTGCACCAGCTCGGCAAGGATCGACAGGGCGATCTCATCCGGGGTGATGGCGTGGATATCGATGCCCGCAGGCGCCTTCACCGTGGCAAGCGCCGCTTCGGACACGCCCTTGTCCTTCAATCGCTGCGACAGGGTCGCGAATTTCCGGCGGCTGCCGACAAAGCCGATATAACGCGCCTTCTGCATGAGCGCCCGGCTGAGCGCAGCCTCGTCGCCGCGTCCTTGCGTGGCGACCACCACGAAGGGCGCGCTGTCCCAGATCGGATGCGCGTCGAAATGCTCCACCACCCGGTCGGGCATCGGCAAGTCTGTCTCCTGCGGCCCCGGCAGGCACAATGTGCGGTCGAACTCGAACCGCGCAGACAATTCCACCAGCGCCTGCGCCACCGGGCCGGAGCCACAGACCACCAGGGCAGGCAGCGGCAAAACCGGTTCCACGAAGATATCCAGGACGCCCTTGCTGGGGCAGCCGTTGCGCGCATATTTGATGCCGTCGCGTTCCTCGCCCGCGCTGACGCCCGCCTCTGCGAGCAATTCTTCCGGCCCAATCGACAGAAGCTGCGGCGCGCCTGTTTCGATCGCCTCGCGGGCCGCGCGCCCCACGGCGCCGCGCACGCAGCCGCCGCCCAGGAAGCCCACGACGATCTCGCCCTTCGCGTCGATCAGCGCCTTTGATCCCGGCTTGGCCGAGGTCGCCGCCACGGTGCGCACCACGGTCGCCATGGCAAAGGGTTCGCCAGCGCTGCGCCGGGCCTCTGTTTCGCGGGCCAGATCCTGTTCCAGCCGTGGTCCAAGTGCGGAATGTCCTGCCATGATGAAACTCATATCGCCCCCAGTTTTTGATCGAGGCTGGCCAGCGCCTCCAGCGTGTTGGCCGCCTCGAACAGATCCAAATACGGCAGGGCCGCCGCCATGCCGCGTGCAATCGGCTCGTAACCCTGCCAGCCCTTCAGCGGATTGAGCCAGACGATCCGGCAACCGCGCCGCTTCAGCGCCTGCAAGCCTGCTGCCATATGGTCCGGCGGGTCGCTGTCGTAGCCATCCGACAGGATAATCACCACCGAGCGCCCATCGACGAATCGGCGCGCATAGGTGGTGGCAAAATGCGTGAGTGCGCCGCCGATGCAGCTGCCGCCGCCGATACCTTCGGCCATCAGGGTGACGCGGTTGAGGGCGCGCATCGGGTCCTCTTCACGCAGGGCATCGGCAATCCGCACCAGACGGGTGTGAAAGAGGTAAGCGTCAGAATTCGCATCCGCCCGCATCAGCCCCGCCAGAAACGCCAGGAAGGGGCGCGCGTAGACCAGCATGGAGCCCGAGACATCACACAGGGCAACGATCTTCACAGGCCGGTCAGGACGGGTCCGGCGCGCCAGCCTGAGGGGCACGCCGCCGGTGGCCACCGCCTTGCGGATGGTGCGGCGGAAATCCACCGCCCTGCCCCGCCGCGCCGCCTTGCGCCTGCGCGAGCGCCTGTCGCGAAGGGCCTCCCCCAGCCGCACGGCAACCGCTTCAGCCTGACGGATATCTTCCGGGTCCACCAGATCGCGCAGATCCTTCTTCAACAGGTTCTTCACATCCGAAGCCACCAGTCGCCCCACGCCGTCGTTTTCCGCCTCGCCGCCGCCGCTGCCGCCGGGGGCCTGAATTGTGCCTGTACCCTCTGCCTCTGTCTCGCTCGCGTCCTTGCGGGAGGAGCGCATGTCGTCGTTCTTGTTGGTCTTGTCGCTGGGCACGGTCTTCTGCCGCACCCGTCCTGCATCCATCCAGAAACTGTCAAAGAGCGCATCAAACCGCTCCACATCCTCGGCGCGGCCTGCGCAGACGGCCCGCAATGCAGCACGCGCCTCTGACGGATCGCTCGCCTCCACCGCCCCAAGCGCCGCCAGCGCGGTGCCGGTTTCCGCCACGCCCAGTGCAAAGCCATGGGCGCGCAGATGCGCCATGAAGCCCGCAACGCGCGCACCGGGACCGGGGTCACGGCCTGCGAATTTGGTAACCCGGCTCATGCGGCGCGCCCCGCCAGCCGCTGCGCGACCTCTGCCGGAACCGCACCGCGGTCGGCCTCGGTCTTCAGCAAGGTTGCCATGGCCGCCATCAGGGCAGCGGGATCTTCGGTGAGATCCGCAACGCCGAGGCCAGAGAGCGCGGCGGCAAAATCCAGCATCTCGGCCACGCCGGGTGTCTTGACCAGATCCTCCTTGCGCAGGTCCTGCACGAAGCCGACGATCTGCCCGGCGAGCTGAGCACTCAGCCCCGGACAGCGCGCATCCAGAATGGCAAGCTCCGTCTTGCGGTCGGGGTAATCCACATGGGCGTAAAGGCAGCGGCGGCGCAGCGCGTCCGACAGATCACGGGTGCCATTGGCGGTCAGGATCACCAGCGGGCGGCTTTTGGCCGTTATGGTGCCAAGCTCCGGCACGGTGATCTGGAAATCGGCGAGCACCTCCAGAAGGTAGGCCTCGAATTCTTCATCGGCGCGGTCGATCTCATCGATCAGCAGCACCGGGGGAATGTCCTGCCGGATCGCCTGCAACAGCGGTCGCTCCAACAGGTAGTCCTCTGAGAATATCTGCGCCTCAGCCTCTTTCCCGGTCTTTCCGGAGGCCTGAATGGCCAATAACTGGCGCTGGTAGTTCCATTCATAGATCGCCTGTGCCGCGTCCAGCCCTTCATAGCATTGCAGCCGAATCAGCCGGGTGTCGCGGGCGGCAGCCAGGGCGCGGGCGATCTCGGTCTTGCCGACACCGGCAGCTCCTTCCAGGAGCAGCGGACGGCCCAGAGTCACCGCGAGATGCAGCGCCATCGCCAGATCATCGGTGGCGACATAGCCCTGTTCGGCCAAGTCTTTCTGAAGGTCGAGATAGGTCATGGGTCAGATCCGACAGGTCGCTGCGCACGGCCCCATCGCGGGGCCGGGTTGGGGCGGAGATGGGAGGCCGCACGCGGCGGCCTCCCTCTTTTTAGTACGACTTAAGCCTTAGCCGTGCAGGCCCAGATCGTTGGCGGTCTTCCAGATCCGCCAGTGATCGTGGGGCATGTGGCTTTGGCGCAGGCCAAAGGCACGGAAGGCATCATGCACCGCGTTGGAGAAGGCCGGAACACCGCCCACATTGGGGCTTTCACCCACACCCTTGGCGCCGATCGGGTGATGCGGGCTGGGGGTTTCGGTGTGGTCGGTGGTGTAATGCGGCGTCTCAACGGCGGTCGGGATGAAGAAGTCCATCAGCGTGCCGGTCTTGCAGTTGCCCATATCGTCATAGGCAATCTCCTGCCCCATGGCGATGGCGAGCGCCTCGGTCAAACCACCGTGCACCTGACCTTCGATGACCATCGGGTTGATCCGGGTGCCGCAATCGTCCAACGCGTAGAACTGGCGGATTTCATGCTCACCGGTGTCGACGTCGATCTCCATGACGCAGATATAGGCTCCAAAGGGATAGGTCATGTTGGGCGGGTCATAGTAGCTCACGGCCTCAAGCCCCGGCTCGACGCCCGGAATGGCCTGATTATAGGCCGCATAGGCAATGTCCTTCATGGTCTTGAAGCGCTCGGGCGCGCCCTTGACCACGAACCGGTCCACGTCCCATTCCAGGTCGTTGTCGTGCACTTCCAGCAAGTAAGCCGCGATCATCTGCGCCTTGGCGCGGATCTTGCGGCCCGCCATGGCAGTGGCAGCGCCTGCAACGGGGGTCGAGCGTGAGCCATAGGTGCCCAGACCGTAAGGCGCGGTGTCGGTGTCGCCTTCCTCGATGGTGATCGAGTCAGCCGAGAGACCGATTTCAGACGCCAGGATCTGCGCGAAGGTGGTCGCGTGCCCCTGCCCCTGGCTGATGGTACCAAGGCGTGCAATGGCCGATCCGGTGGGGTGGATGCGGATCTCGCAGCTGTCGAACATCCCCATGCCGAGGATATCGCAGTTCTTCACCGGGCCGGCGCCGACGATCTCGGTGAAATGCGTGAGGCCAATGCCCAGAAGCTTTCGCGTCTTTCCGGCCTTGAAGTCCTCCACCCGCTGCGCCTGCTCGGCGCGCAGCTCATCGTATTTGACCGCCGCCAGTGCCTTGTCCCAGGCGGAGTGATAATCGCCCGAGTCATATTCCCAGCCCAGTGCCGACTGATAGGGGAACTGGTCTTCGCGGATAAAGTTGATCCGGCGCAGCTCGGCTGCGTCCATGTTCAGCTCCATCGCCAGCACCTCGATCATGCGTTCGATGAAATAGGCGGCCTCCGTCACCCGGAAGGAGCAGCGATAGGCCACGCCGCCCGGCGCCTTGTTGGTATAGACGCCGTCAACGCCCACATAGGCGACCGGGATGTCATAGGATCCGGTGCAGATGTGGAAGAAACCGGCCGGGAACTTGGTCGGGTCGGCGCAGGCATCGAAGGCGCCGTGGTCGGCGGTCACATGGCAGTGCAGCCCGGTGATCTTGCCCTCCTTGGTGGCGCTGATCTTGCCCTTCATCCAGTAGTCACGGGCAAAGGCGGTGGCCATCAGGTTTTCCATCCGGTCCTCGATCCACTTCACCGGCTGGCCGGTGACGATGGTCGCCACGATGGAGCAGACATAGCCCGGATAGACGCCCACCTTGTTGCCGAAACCGCCACCGATATCGGGGGAGATCACGCGGATGTTGTGCTCTTCGATCCCCGACAGAAGGCTGGCCACGGTGCGCACCACATGCGGCGCCTGGAAGGTGCCCCAAAGGGTCAGCTTGCCATTGATCTTGTCCATGCTGGCGACAGAGCCGCAGGGCTCCAGCGGGCACGGGTGGGTGCGGTGGTAATAGACCATCTCCTCGGCCACAACTTCAGCCTCGTCCAGCACCTGCTCGGTGGCTTCCTTGTTGCCCTCTTCCCAGAGGAAGATGTGGTTGTGATGGCGACGGGGGCCGTGGGCGCCCTCTTTCTCGTCCTTGATGTCTTCACGCAGGACGATGTCGGACTGCAGCGCCTCGAAGGGGTCGACCAGAACCGGAAGTTCCTCGTATTCCACCTCGACCAGCTCCACCGCGTCGGCGGCGATATAGCGGTCCTTGGCGACGACGAAGGCGACCTCCTGGCCCTGGAACAGCACCTTGCCATCTGCCAGCACCATCTGCTTGTCACCGGCAAGGGTCGGCATCCAGTGCAGCGCCAGCGGCTCCAGATCCTTGGCGGTCAGCACCGCGACGACACCATCCAGCGCCATGGCGGCATCGATATTGATTGACTTCACCCGCGCATGGGCATAGGGCGAGCGCACGAAATCCCCGTGCAGCATGCCCGGCAGATTGACGTCATCGACGTAATTGCCCTTGCCCTGGGTGAAACGCGCATCCTCGACCCGCTTGCGCGAGCAGCCCATGCCCTTGAGGTTGTCGATCCGTTCCTGACGATCCTCCAGATCCTTCATTGTGCTGCCTCCTTGGATGCGTTGAGTTCAGCCGCGGCGGCGAGGATCGCCTTGACGATATTCTGATAGCCGGTGCAGCGGCAGAGGTTGCCGGCGATGCCGAAACGGACCTCTTCCTCGGTCGGGTTGGGGTTTTCCTGCAGCAGGCGATAGGCCCGCGTGATCATGCCGGGGGTGCAGAAGCCGCACTGAAGCCCGTGATGTTCGCGGAACATTTCCTGCAGCACGTGCATGCCGTCAGGCGTTGCGATGCCTTCGATGGTGGTGATCTCGGCGCCATCCGCTTGCGCAGCAAACATGGTGCAGGATTTCACCGACTTGCCGTTGATATCCACGGTGCAGGCGCCGCAATGCGAGGTTTCACAGCCCACATGCGGGCCGGTCAGCTTCAGCGTCTCGCGCAGGGTATGCACCAAGAGTTCGCGCGGTTCGGCGGCGACTTCGTGCTTCTCGCCGTTCACCGTCAGGGTGATGATTTGTTTTCCCATGGTCTCCTCCCTCAGGCCCGCGACCAGGCGCGTTCGATGGCCCGGCGCAGGATGACGCCAGCCACGTGTTTCTTGAATTCAACCGGTCCGCGGTTGTCCTCGGTCGGGTCGATGTCGCCCAGCATGGCACTGACCGCATCCGAGACGGCATCGGCGCCGCAGTCACTGCCGACCAAGGCCGCGCCTGCATCGGCGGAAAACACCGGCGTGTCGCTGAGGTTGGTCATCGCGATCGAGGCCGAGGCGACCTTGCCGTCCACCTTTTCCAGGATCACAGCCGCCGCCGCCGTGGCGTAATCGCCGATCTTGCGTTTTTGCTTTTCATAGGCCTGCCCGCCCTTCGGCGCGGCAAAGGAGATCTTGGTCAGGATCTCGTCATCCTCGCGGTCGGTCATATAGGCCGCCTCGTAGAAGTCGCGCGCCTGAACCTCGCGGGTGCCATCCGGCCCCTGCAGGGTGAAGGTGGCATCCAGGCACTGCATCAGCCCGGGCATATCGTTGCCCGGATCGCCATTGGCCACATTGCCGCCAATGGTGCCCACATAGCGCACCTGCGGATCGGCGATCAGCAGTGCCGCCTCGCGCATGATCGGAGCAGCCGCCGCCAGTTCATCGCTGGTGATCAGCTCGTGCTGGGTGGTCATCGCGCCGATGGTGATGGTGCCACCATCGACAGCGATGCCCTTCAGCTCGGCAATCGCCTGCAGGTCGATCAGATGCGGTACATCGGCCATGCGCAGTTTCATCATCGGGATCAGGCTGTGCCCGCCTGCCATGACGCGGGCATCGTCGCCGTGCTCTTCCAGTACCGCCAGGGCCGCCGCAATACTGCCGGGTCGGTGGTATTCAAACTCTGAGGGTATCATCCGTTTCCTCCCTGAATTCCGGATTGGCCACAGTAAAGGGCGCTGCATGCGCCTGAGCGAGAAGCGGGAAACGACCGCCGAAGCCGGGTTCACGAAATGCGAATGAGCTGCACGAGTTGCGAAAACATGCCCTCCGGACGAATTCACCTTAATGAATACATTTCCTGATTGCATTCCAGCGTGAGTCGACAATCGCATACCGGATGCGCACCACATATCGAGATCCAAACCAGGTAGACCCTGCCCCTTGATCCTCACAGATCCCACTCACCGCAATCCGGGGAAATTCGCCCTGACGTATCAGCATCACGAGGGGGCCTGGACCGAAAGGCACCATCAGACCTGGCCCAGCGCGCGGTGCACGCCTTTGAGGCATTGAAAAGATGTTCAGGGTCTGGATGCGCGAGGATAGACGCCGGGCTTACATGCCCAGACGGGCGCGGACCTCTGCCAGGCGGGACCGGCTGACCGGCACCTTGGGCAGCGCCGGCGTATCGTCGAAATAGCAGACGCCGTTGTCCTTCTTGCGCTCGAAACTGGTGACGTGATCCAGGTTGACCAGATAACTGCGATGGGTGCGGATGAAGATATCGGCGCCGGTGCGGGCCTCCGCCTCGGAAATCGACCAGGGGCAGAACAGCTTGGCATTGCCACTGTAAAGCACGGTGTAATGCCCCTCGGCCCGGATCGCCGAGACATTGTCGGGGCTGATGAAATGGGTGCGGGCATCCGATTCATAGGGAATGCGGCGCTCTGCCTGCGCATCAGGTTTGGGCGTCGCGACGCCACTACTGGCCTGTTCGGCACTGGCTTCGCTGGACTGTCGGCCATTGAGCGCTGCGGCAGAGGGCGCCTCTGCCTGATCCTCCGGCGCCTTTGCTGCCCCGCCGCCCTGCCCGCCCAGGCGGGTGGCGAATGTGGCCCCGGACAACAGGAAACTGCCCGACAGCACAAAGGCCGAAAGCGTCACCCCAAAGGCCAGCACGCCCCGGCTCATCGGGGGGACGAAGGTGGTCTGTTCCTCGGCCAGGGAAAAACCGGTCCCGGCCATGGCAATGAAATGCACCGCAAAGACGGCAATGCCGAACCCGAAGGTGCCCATCACGATATTGCGGGCACTGCGTCGGCCGTAGGACACCTGGAACGACGCCATGCTCAGCGCGATGGAAGCGGCAAAGGCCATCGCCACCTGCGGCACGGTATAGCTCGGCACGCAGAGCTCCATGCCCGACATGCCGATGTAATGCATGGCTGCGATGCCGCTGCCCATGATGACGCCCGCCAGCATGATCTTGGCCCGGGTGCGGGTTCCAAAATGCACGATGAGCAGCGCCAGCCCCATGAAGAGGATCGCCGTCAGCGCCGAAATCAGGGTGACCAGCGGATCAAAGTAATAGGCAACCGGCAGCTCCAGCCCCAGCATCGCCACGAAATGCATCGACCAGATGCCGCTGCCCAGGATCACCGAGGCCACCGAGACCACGATCTTGCGCACCGGCGGCGACATCTGCGAGGCCCCCTGGGTCAGTGACAGGCCGGAAAAGCCCGCAATCAAGGCAATGGTCAAAGATGCCAGGACAAACAGGTAGTTGTGGCTGTAGTCGAGCAAAAGGGCCTCCCTTCCCATTGAGCTCCTATAGCTGCAAGCCGCGCCTGTCCGGCCAAGACCGGGCCGCGCGCCCATAGCATAGACCTATAGTTGAAACCCCGTCACCATCCAATTTTCGCTTGAAACAACAGGGGGCGCAGCCGGTTCGGTTGCGCCCCCTTGGTTTTCTGATCGACGGATTACCTGTCGTCATCCTCCGCGTCGAATTCGGCCATCAGAGGATCCTCTTCATCCTCGTCATCATAATAGCCTTCCTCGCGCAGCTTTTCTTCGCGCTTCTTCTCGACCCGGCCGACCAGGAAGATCGAAATCTCGTAAAGGCCATAGACCACGGTGAAGAGGATCAACTGGGTGATCACATCCGGCGGCGTCACCAGGGCGGCCAGCACCAGGATGGCCACAACCGCATATTTGCGCACCGAGCCCAAGCCTTCGGCGCTGACCAGACCGGCCTTGCCCATCAAGGTCAGCAGCACCGGCAGCTGGAAGCATAGGCCAAAGGCCATGATGAACTTCAGCGTGATATCCAGCGACTCGTTCACCTTGCCAAAGAAGGTGATACGCACGCCCTCGGCGGTTTCCGGCACCACGGCAGCATCGGCCGGCAGGTCATCCACCGCCCCCGACAGCAGGTTGGCAAAGATCGACGAGACATCCGCAAAGCCCAGGAAAAAGGCCATCGCCAGCGGGGTGACGACGAAATGCGCAAAGGACGCCCCCAGGAGGAACATCACCGGCGCCGCGATCAGGAAGGGCAGAAAGGCGTTCTTCTCGCTCTTGTAGAGGCCCGGCGCCACGAAGCGCCACAGCTGGAAGCCGATCACCGGGAAAGACAGCGCAAAGCCGAAGACCATGGAGATGCGGAACAGCGTGAACAGGTATTCCTGCGGGCTGGTGTACTGCAAGGTGGGCGAGGGATCGCCCAGTTCGCGCAGGGTCGCCTCGATTGGCGCCAGGAGGAACTGCAGGATCGGCTCGGCCACGGTGAAGGCCAGCACGATCCCGACGATAAAGGCCCCGACCGCCCGGATCAGGCGGGTGCGCAGCTCGGCCAGATGCTCGATCAGCGGCGCGGAGGAATCCTCGATCTCTTCGGATTGGCTCATGATTTGGTCTCTTTATCCTCAGCAGCGGGGGCAGCGCCTGCCTCCAGCTCCTTTTCGGCCGCCTCGGCATAGGCCAGCGCCTCCTGCGCCTCCTTGGCCTTGCGTTCAGCAGCAGCGCGGGCCGTGGCCGCCTGGATCTTCTTGGCGTCAGCGGCACGTTCTGCGGCCAGCTTGCCGGTTTCGCTGTCTGCGTCAAACTTGGTCGGATCGATGGATTTGGCCATGTCCTGCGCCGCCTCCTTCACCCCGTCCATGGCGGTGCCGACCGGATTGGTGGCGGCCTTCAGCCCCTTGGCCACGTCCTTGACGCCCGCCTCGTCGGCGGCATCGTTCATCGCTCGGCTGAATTCGCGGGCCATGCCCTTGGCTTTGCCCACGAAGCGGCCCACGTTGCGGAACAGCACCGGCAGGTCCTTGGGGCCGACCACGATCAGCGCGACCACCCCGACCACCATAAGTTCGGTCCACCCAAGATCGAACATGGCGGCTTAGGCCTTGTCTTTTTCGGTCTCGGGCGTGATGTCCTTCGCCTCCACGGCGGCGTCCTGCTCGATCTCTTCGGTGCTGTCCTTCACGCCCTTCTTGAAGGCGGTGATGCCCTTGCCGACTTCGCCCATCAGCGAGGAAATCTTGCCGCGGCCAAACAGGACCAGAACCACGACGGCGATCAGCAGAATGCCGGGAAGGCCAATATTGTTGAGCATGTGAGTGTCTCCTTCTTGTCCGGCGTCCATCCGCACCGGTTCATGTCTCTTTCATCCTTGGTTTTACGGGCGCATCCCCGCGTCGCAAAGATGCCGAAGCGCACTGCCGGTGCCCAGCGGGGCGAAAATCGCCTCCATAGGGGCAACACGAAAACCAACTGACAGGTTTATGTCAGTTGGACAGTGCTAGCACCAGCCTGTCACATCAGCAAGGAGACAGAGAAGATATGACCATCCATTCCCCCAACCCCGTGGCCGAAATCGTCACCTTCACCCTGGCACAGGGTGTCACCCCGGACGCCTTTGTGGCCCTCAGCCAGGACAGCGAGGCCTTCGTGCGTGCCCAGCCGGGCTTCATGGTCCGCCGCCTCAGCTGCGGCGCCGATGGCCGCTGGAGCGATCAGGTGGTCTGGCGCGACATGACCTCAGCCAAGGCCGCAGCCGAGGCGTTTCCCAAGCAGCCCTTTGCCGCTGCGCTGATGCAGGCGATTGAGCCCGGCAGCATCGATATGCGCCACGAAGACATCCTGTGGCAGATGGCGGCTTGACCAACCGGTGCGGCGCAGGCCAAGGCTAGGGCATGCGCCGCACCGACCGTCTTTTTGAAATCATCCAGATCCTGCGCGATGGGAAACTGCACCGCGCGCAGGACATTGCCGCGCGGCTGGAGGTCTCCACCCGCACCATCTATCGCGACATGGACACGCTGGTGGCCTCGGGCATACCGGTCGAAGGGGAGCGCGGCGTCGGCTATATGGTGCGCGAGGCGATCACCCTGCCCCCCCTGACATTGACCCCGGAAGAACTGGAAGCGCTGAACCTTGGCATGGCGATCGTCGCCGAGGCCGCCGATGCCGATCTCAAGGCCGCCGCACAATCGCTGGCGGCCAAGGTCGATGCGGTGCTGCCGACGGAAACCATTGCCGAGGCAGAGGCCTGGAAATTCGCCGTCTACCCCTTTGCCGATGCGGCGCGGGGCTTTGCCCAGATGCCGACCTTACGCGCCGCCATCAAGGCGCGTCAGAAATTGCAGATCACCTACCGCCGCATCAATGGCGAAGTGAGCGCGCGCAAGATCCGCCCGTTGCACATGGAGTATTGGGGCCGCGTCTGGACCCTCACCGCCTGGTGTGAGGCCCGCGAGGATTTCCGCGTCTTCCGCGTCGATCTGATTGAGGAGGCCACCGCCCTGCCCGAATTGTTCGTCGATGAACCGGGCAAGAGATTGGCGGATTACGATCCGATGTCCTCGGGTTAGGCTCCCTCAGACCAACGGCACAGGATCACCGGGGCCTGATCACCGGGGCCTGATCACCGGGAGCAAGTCACCGGGGCGCCTGCACCTAGGGCGTTGGGCGCGCCCGCTCGGCCACCCGTGCCCGCGATGCGGCAAGCTGCGCCCGGGCCGCCCGGGCCCGGTCTTGCAACCTGTCCTCGGACACTTCGGGAAGAGCGCCGCAGCGCACGGTGAAGCCCTTCAGATCGGTAAAGATCCATTGGGCAGCGATGAGTTGATAGCTCTTGAGATCCCAGCCCGATTCATCGGTTTCAAACCGCATGCGCCAGTTCCCGCGCACCCGGATTGGCAGCCGCAACCGGCGGATCCGCAGCATGGCATCATGTCCATTCATCGCCGTCCGCAGACCTTCGGTGCGCAGCGCCTTGATCCGCTCAAGCAGCCCGCCGACATCCTGCAGGCGGCGACCGGCAAACAGCACCTCGATCTCTGCATCGGGCTGAACGACGCCCTTGATCAACAGGTCGCCCCGGCCGTTGCGCTGCAGGGTGGGGATGAGTTCCACCGGCACGTCCCGCAGCTCGCGCTTGAACAGGCCCGCGTCCTCGATCAGCGGTGTTATTTCCGTCTTGTCTCTACGTCTGTCCATACTTCGGAAGTCCACGCGTTTAACCCCATGCCGCGCAGGTCCAGGGTGCCAGACAGCGCGCGCTCGCTGAGCAGCTTATCTGATGGCGGTTAATAGGGCATTGAGCAGCCCCCGGCACGGGAAACGGCAGAGAATGACCAGCATTCAGACTTTGAAAACTCTGACACGCCCTATAAATTCAGGGCGGGTCGGCATTTCCGCCGCGTTGGTCCTGGGCAACCTTTGTAATTGATCGCACAGCAATTGGAGAAGAACTGCGGTGATGGACAGGCCAGCCAGCGCGAATTCAACAGATATATTCAATGGGCCAAACCAATGGGGGCATCGCCGCCTGTAAGAACCTGAACGGCCCAACACCCGAAAATCGGCGCGCACCGGAATGCTGCGGTGCAGTGCATTTTGTACAGGTCTTTCCCGGCCCAAAGAAGAAGAGCAATTCATGATCACCAAATTCGCCAAACCCATTCTACCGCTGACCTGCTGCGCCCTGCTGGCCGCCTGCGGCGGGACTCCTGCCAGCAACGAGATGCGTTTAGACAGTGACGGAAATGGCCGTTTCAGTGGCACTGCGGGGGCCGGATGGACGCCGGAAGAGATTCGAACCCAAGTGTCCGCACAGATATGTGGCAACGCGCCTGTGGCCGAGTTCCGTGTCACGGTCCTGGCTACGGCACCGGATTACACGATCATTTCAGGCCGCTGTGCCTCCGGCACAGGCAGCCTATCCACAGTCGGCGTGGGACAGAACCATGTCGCAACGGCGCCCGCAACGGCGGTCACGACACCGGTTGCAAACAATGCCACCTGGGATGGCTCCACCCCCTTCGTGGATTGACCGCTCAGCGCCTCTGACAAAAGGTGGGGAGACATGGCAATGCTCTCGCCTCACCCTCTCTAGCCTCTCTAGCCCTTGGGGAAGACAAAGCACCGGTTGCGCGGCACGGTCAGCCAGAGGACGCGGCCCACTTCGGGCAGAAACACGTTGGGCACCGTCACCTTCAGGAGTGATCCGTCAAAATCCATGCGGAATTCCACCAGGCTTTCGTGACCCAAGAAACGCGCGCGCTCCACCACGCCACGGGCCGGGACGCCATCGCTTGGAGTGGGCAGCGGCCCCTTGCCCGCACGGTCGAAATCGATGCGCACGTGCTGGGGGCGAAAGACGATCTCCACATCGGTGCCATCGGGCACGCCGGGTGCCAGGAACTGCCCAAAGGGGGTTTCGGCCAGGGCACCGTTCACCTGCGCGTTCAACACATTGACGTCGCTGAAAAAGGCCACCGCTGCCTTGTCCACCGGGCGGGTATAGACATTGTAGGGCGCGCCCTGCTGCACGATCCGCCCGCCCCGCATCAGGGCGATTTCATCGGCCATGCGCATGGCTTCCTCGGGTTCATGGGTCACCAGCAAGACCGCCGTGTCCTCTTCGCGCAACAGCGTCAGGGTTTCATCGCGGATGCCATCGCGCAGCCGGTTATCAAGGCCCGAGAACGGCTCGTCCATCAGCATGATACGTGGGCGCGGCGCCAGGGCGCGGGCCAGTGCGACGCGCTGCTGCTCCCCGCCTGACAGCTGGTGCGGGAAATCGTCGATGTATTTCGACAGCGACACCTTGGCGAGCAGCTCTTCTACCCGCGCACGTTTCTGATCCTTGGCGCCCTTCAGGCCGAAGGCCACGTTGTCGGCGACGCTCAGATGCGGAAACAGCGCGAAGTCCTGGAACATCAACCCGATCTCGCGCCGCTCGGGCGGCACTCGAAAGATGGTGTCGCAGATCAGCTTGCCATCCACATAGATCTCGCCCTCGTCCTGCATCTCGACGCCGGCGATCATGCGCAGGGTGGTGGACTTGCCGCAACCCGAAGGACCCAAAAGGCAGGTCACCTGCCCCGCCTGGATGGTGAGCGAGACATCATCCACCACCGCGCGCCCGTCAAAGAACCGCCGGATATTGCGGATTTCGAGACGGGGAACCGGGCGGGAGGGAGGGACAGATGCGGCGCTCATGGGCTCTCTTGTTCAAGCCGATCAAAACAATCGGAATTACCCGCAGATAGCAACCCCATGGGTCGCACGCAAGAGTGCCGTCCCCTGCCGCCCTAGCAGCAGGAGGCCGCAGCTCCCCCTTCGTCGAAACCATTGAAGGGCGAGGCGCCGCCGCAGCCTGCAAAGATCCCGTAATGGGTGGAGAAATCACCGATGAAGTCGAAATGCGGCGCAAGCCGCGTGTCCTGCAGCATCATCCAGGTGTTGCCACAGACCGGGAAGACCTTGCCGGTCTCGATCACGTGGTGATCGTCCAGCGTCAGCGCGTGGGGGGCATGCGGAATGGTGCCCTTGTAGATCACCGCCTGGCCATAATCCTCGCAATCGGGTTCCAGCTGGGGCAGTTTGAACAGCCGATAGGTGGCCGAGAGGAACTTGAGCGGTGCTACCCGCGCTTCCAGCTTTGGGTTTTCGATGGTCAGGGGGCGGGCTGTCACCATGCGCGGATCGTTGAACCCGGCCTCCCGCGCAAGGCGCAGGAAATCATTCCAGTACAGCGCGCCGGACAGGCATTCACCGTACAGGACCTCGTCCCGCGCCATGGCTTCGGGCACGCGACGGTCGGCGTAGACGTCCGAGAAATACATCTCGCCGCCCTCCTTCAAGAGCCGATGCGCCCCGCGCAGCACCGCGCCCTTGTCGGTCGCCAGGTTGATCACGCAGTTGGAGACGATGACGTCAAAGGAGCCCGGCTCAAGATCCAGCTCATCCAGCTGTTCGATATAGCCGTGGTGGAATTCCACATTGCTGGCGCCATGGCCAAAGGCCGCCGCGTGATAGTCGCGGTGGCGCGTCGCCACCTCCAGCTGGGCCGGGGTCATATCGACGCCGACGACGCGGCCCTTGTCCCCGACCATGGCCGAAAGCGCATAGACATCGCGCCCGGCACCGCAGCCCAGATCCAGAACCGAGGCGCCTTCCAAGGCTTCCGGCGCAATCAACCCGCAGCCGTAATAGCGCGTCAGCACCTCGTCATGGATCTGTGACAGGATCGCCTTCACGTGATCCGGCATATCGTCCGGCGTGCAGCAGGCATTGGTTTGCAGATCCTCGCTGCCCTGCAGGACCTCGCCATAGTAATTCTGCACGCTTTCATGGTTCATGTCCGGCCCTTTCACGGTGTTTTCCGGCTCATGGGTATCGCGCGCGCCTGCCCCGGACAAGCGGCAGAGCGCCGCAGTGACGCAAGCGTGAAGCCCCTAGCCCGTCAGCTCGAACGCCGCCTCGGCCCGCTCGGTGCCGTTGACCAGGATCTCGATCCGGTGCGCGCCCGGAACAAGGGTAAAGGTGGTGGCATCCCCCTTCATGCGATGGCGTTTTGAAAGGGTCAGCTGCCCTTTCTTCAGATGCGCCTGTTTCAGCTTGAACACCTTGGCCGAGGTCTTGCCGCCGGGGCGCTGGAAATGCAGGCGGTAGTCCACCAGAACCGGCTGATCCTCTGGCCCCGCCAGATCGACCGAGAAGCACAGCGCCTCGCCAATGGGCACAGATGTGGCCTCCAGCGTGATCTGAGCCGTGACCGGTGCCTCCGGGTCATAGCCCAAGAGGCCCAGCGCGCCCGGATGACCCGCCTTGACCAATCCCCGGCAGGCGTGGCGTGTCATCCAGTCCATCTCTTTCCCGGTCTGTAGACCTGCATCGCCCCAGCGCCGCAGGGTGTCGACCACCAGATCCGGATCCTTCCTGGCAATGTCATTCAGATGATTGGCGACCGAGCGGGTGACAAACCGGGTGCTGTCCCCATGAAGATGGTCGAGCAGCGGCAAGGGCGCGCGCAGGTCCAGCCCAATTCCCAGGCCCCAGGGCAGGCGTGGCCGGGTGCCTTCGCTGACCAGACGACGCACGTGGTAATTTTCGTGGCGCGCCCAGTCCTGCATCCGCGTGAGGGTCAGATCCGGCCAGCGGTTCAGCATGGGCCGGATCGCGTATTCCATGGAAAACCGCTGGGTCAGCGCCTCCAAGAGATCCAGCGTCAGATCGGGATGATCCTCAATCCCCTTGGCGATGACGAATTCCCCCAAGGGGGCAAAGATGAAATCGCCAAAATCATCATCGCTCTTGCCCGGATCCAGCGGCGGCGGCAGCGCCGACAGCAGAACCGGAGCGACCTCGGGCAGCGGGCCGCTGTAGTGGCCTGCCAGCACCTCGGCAATCCAATGGATGCGCTGTTTCAACTCCAGCTCAGGGAAACGCGCCATCACCTGCGCCTCGAACCCGTCTGCATCAAACCCCGGATCGGCAGCTGCAAAAAGACCCGCCAGGTAGCGGGTCTTTTCCAGGTTGAACAGCTGGTCCTTCAGGGAAAACCCGCTGGCCATGTGATTACAGGGTCATATTGGTGGCGCCGCCATCCAACAGCACGTTCTGACCCACGATAAAGCCCGCGTGCTGGGAACACAGGAAGGCACATGTGGCGCCGAATTCCTGCCGCGTGCCATAGCGGCCTGCGGGAATGGTGGCGGCGCGCTGTGTCTTGGCCTCTTCAATCGAGATGCCCTGCTGGCTGGCAACCCCGGTGTCCAGCGACACGGCGCGGTCGGTGGCATGGATGCCGGGCAGAAGGTTATTGATGGTGACCCCCTTGCCCGCAACCTGCCGCGAGGTGCCCGCCACATATCCCGTCAGACCCGCACGCGCCGAGTTCGACAGCCCCAGCACCGCGATCGGCGCCTTCACCGATTGCGAGGTGATATTGACCACCCGGCCCCAGCCCCGCTCCATCATGCCGGGCAGAAGCGCCTTCATCAGGGCAATCGGTGCCAGCATGTTGGCGTCCAGCGCCTTGATGAAATCCTCGCGCTCCCAGTCGGACCACATGCCGGGGGGCGGGCCGCCCGCGTTGGTGACCAGGATATCGACAGTACCTGCAGCATCCAGCACCGCCTTCTGCCCCTCTGGCGTTGTGACATCCGCCACGACGGTTTCGACCTCAACGCCATAGGCGTCGCGGATGCCCTGTGCCGCCGCCAGCAGCGCCTCTTCACCGCGGGCGTTCATCACCAGGTTCACACCGGCTTCGGCCAGCGCCTCGGCACAGCCAAGACCCAAGCCCTTGCTGCTGGCACAGACCAATGCGCGCTTGCCTGCAATTCCAAGATCCATGTTCGTCCTCCATCGGGATTTTGCGTTTCCGGGCGGAGATTGCACGTTCCGCATCGGAATGACCAGCCCGTGCGGCCTGCCCTGTCGCCGGTCGGAATTTCTGCCCCATCCGGCCTGTTTCATGCCACAATTGAACTGTATTCCGAAACAAGGCCCAGATCAGGACAGGAGGCCCCACGTGACAGAGGCGCGCACCGCCACCCGCTCTATCCCCGCCTACCCGGCCGAGGCCTTCCGGGTGGAGACCGGCGCCAATGCCGGTGATGCCTTGGGCGTGCTGGAAGATCTGGTGCTGGACGATGTCTATGCGCTGGCAGGCAAGACCCCGGCCCGCCGCCTGTCCCTGGTCAGCCACGCGGACGGCAGGTTTTCCGTTGGATCCGACACCGAGCTGGGCCGCCCCGGCGCAGCCCTGCATCTGGATTGCGCGCTCACCCTGATGCCCGAAGCAGGCCCCAATGTGGATGCGCTGGTGATGGTCGAGGTAGACGGCGACGGCATGATCGCGGGCATCACCCTGTTGCCGCTTGCCCCGCTGACGCCCGAGACCGGCTATACGCTGTTGAGCGCCGAGCGCAGCGGCGCCCGTGCGCGGCTGGCACAGATGGCCGCTGTCTCTTTCACGCGCGGCACCCATATCACCCTGGCCACCGGCGCCCAAAGACCAATCGAAGACCTGCACCCCGGCGATCGCATCCTCACCCGCGACGATGGCGTGCAAGAGCTGCGCTGGATCGGCCAGACCACCAGCCGCGCAACAGGCGCCATGGCCCCGATCCTGATCCGCAAGGGCACGCTCAACAATGCGCGCGATCTGCTGGTCAGCCCCGACCACCGGCTGATGCTCTACCAGCGCCATGACGCGCTGGGGGCGGGCACGCCCGAGCTGCTGATCCCCGCCCGCCACCTGGTGAACGGCGACAGCGTGGTGGTGCAGGACGGCGGCTTTGTCGATTACTTCCAGCTGCTGTTCGACCGTCATCACATCGTCTATGCGGAAGGCATTGCCGCCGAAAGCCTGTTCCTGGATCCGGTGACCGAACCAGCCCTGCCGCCCGAGCTGTTGGAGCGTCTTGCAGAAGCATCGCTCCCCCACCAGCGCCGCGACAGCCATGGACTGGATGTGCCACGCCCGCTTCTGGACAGACCTGACCTGGTGGAGCTGCTGAAGCGGGCCTCACTGCGGTAGACCGCCTGGGGCAGACCCTATGGGATATTCGAGCCTGAACAGCCGTCAGGTGCCGCGCATCAACCGGCTTTCATGGGCCTTCAGCGCATAGCGCGCGGTCGGGCCATAATCCGCGATCTGCGCCATCAGCTCCAGCACCTCGGCACGGGTATCGGCGTCAAAGGCATCAAGGGTTTCCGCCCCCGGATGATAGCTTTCGCTATCCAATCCGTTGCCACAGATGATTTCATGCTGATCAAACAGCAGATGCACATAGGTCACGGGGCGACCATCTGCCCGCAGACGGATCGTCCGGTCGTTCACCAGGTGCTTTGCCTTGACCAGGACCTCGGACTGGCCAAACAGCAGCTCGGCCAGTTCGGACGAGATCAACACCCGGTGATTGGGCGACAGGGCGATGGCGTCATGCCGACCCAGCGCATTGGCGGCGATGACAACCGGCGCAGAGCGCCCCGTCGCCCGCCGCCGACTGCGGCCGATCCAGCGCAGCGGTTGCAGGCCGTGATCGCGGGTCTGAACTCGCATGCCGACCTCCAGCTCCTCGACGGGTACGGGGCCAAGCTCGGTCTCGATCCAGGTTCCTGCCACGAAACAGGGCGGCGGTCCCACCACGGTCTTGACCTGAACTGTCCCGGTGTCGCTGTTCCCCAGATCGTCCTTCACCGTGTAGGTGAAACTGTTGATCTCATTGACGCTGCTGTCATTGGTGATCGACAGCGTCCCATCGCCATTGAGGGTCACCACCTCGCCCGACGGCAGGGTGACCGATCCGCCAGCGGCAACCGGCTGCCCGGCAATATGGGTGATGGCCAGGCTGCTGCCCGCGCCGTGGCTATCGTTTTCCAGGACGTTCAGCACCTCGGAGCCGTCGCCGGAGATCTGGAACAGATCATCCGTGGCCACCAGGGTGGGATCAAACGGCCCTTCCAGCGTGTCGATATCCGTGTTCCAGACCAGATCCCCCAGAAGCCCGCCACCGGGCAGCCCGGTGAAATCAAGCGTCATGGTGGTATAGAGATCGCCAACCGCCTCCGCTCCGGAGAGGTTCACGATACCGGTGTAGGTCGCGGTGATATTGCCCGATAGGCTCTCATATTCGGGAGCCAGCTTGAAGGGAAACCCGTTCAGGGAGCTGGGCGTCGATCCCCCGCTCGGATCGTCATCCATGGCGAAGGTCGTATCGAAGACCGAATGGGCCGGAACAAGGTCGATCTGCAACGAGGCCAGCGGCTTGGTCGTGGTCAGCTCGTGCCAATCGTAGTCGAAGAACATATCGATGTTCTCGCCCGTCGCGCCACCATTGGTATAGGGGTCCAGCGCCTTCCAGGTCAGAACCTCGCTGGTGCCATCGGCATAGGTCGCGGTGATCTGCGCCCCCTCCAGATCCACCCCGCGCGAAGAGGTATCCGCACGCACGCCATAGGCGGTTTCGCGCGGATCTTCTGCAAGGCGGATGATATCAACCGTGGGCACGAGGCGGGTGTCTTTCTAATGGGCAGTGACGGCACCGACCCTGAAACCGGACCGCCGACATTGCGTCACGTTCTTAAACCTAGTGACCGTCTATGAACGCAAAGTAAGAGCGGAGCATGGCATAAAGGCAGCCGAATTTGGGCGATGCTGGCCTCAGCCCGGCCAGGGATGCGGTGCAAAAGGACCTGCGAATTGCCGGAACAGACAGCCATCCAGCAGGTCGCCAGTGACGAATACCCCCCATAGGCCGCCAGGCTGTGAAGACGGGCCCTCAGTCCGAAAAGCCACCCAGTGCGAAAAATGCGCATCTATTGATGAGTCTACGCGTATACTCCGCAAAATACCCGCGCCATGAAGGTGTTTTGCGTAATCTGCGCATCGGAATACCGATATGACATCGAAAACCCGGACAGACAGAAAATGAGCCGCACCATGTACGTGTACCAATCCATTGCCCAATCCCTTGCCGACCATGGCCATGACATGATGTTTGGCCTGATGGGAGACGCCAACCTGTTCATGGTCGACCACTTCGTGCGCGACGGCGGCGCGACCTTCGTGCCCGTGGCCTATGAGGGCAGCGCGGTGCTGATGGCCCTGGCCTATGGTCGGGTCGCCGGCAAGGTGGGCATCGCCACCGTCACCCATGGCCCGGCCCTGACCAATTGCATCACCGCCCTGACCGAGGGCGCGCGCGGCCATGTGCCGATGGTGCTGCTGGCCGGGGATACCGCCGTCTCGAACCCGCATAACCTGCAGAACATCGATCAGCGCGAAGCGGTCAAGGTCACCGGGGCCGGCTTCGAACAGATGCGATCGCCGGAAACCGCTTCCTATGACGTGGCCCATGCGATCTACCGGGCGCAGGTGGAAAAACGTCCCATCGTGCTGAACATGCCCGCCGATTTCATGTGGCAGGAGGTGGAGCACAGCCGCCATGTCTTCCCGGCCTTCAACGCCCCCGCCTATGTGCCCGAGGGTGACGACCTGGACGAGGCCGTGGGCATGATCGCCAGCGCCAAGCGCCCGATCATCCTGGCCGGGATCGGCGCCAAGGACGCGGTCGAGCAGATCAAGAAACTGGCGGATCGCCTGCAGGCACCCCTGGCCACCACGCTCAAGGCCAAGGGCATGTTCAACGACCACCCCTACAACATCGACATCTTCGGAACCCTGTCGACGCCCGCCGCCTATGATGCCATCGCCAAGGCCGATTGCGTCGTCGCCTTTGGCACCTCGCTGCACCATTTCACCACCGACAAGGGGGCGCTGATGAAGGGCAAGCGGGTGGTGCAGATCAACGACACCGTCACCGAGGTCGCCAAGAACTACCACCCGGATGCGGCCCTGGTGGCCGATGCGGGGCTGACGGCGGATAATATCGTCTGGTGGCTGGATGAGGCCGAAATCCCCGGCACCGGCTTCACCGCCGAACTGGACATGGAGGTGCTGACCGCCCACCCCAAGGGCGATCCCGACAAGGCCAAGCCCGGTTACGTGAACTTCGAATATGCGCTTGACCGGCTGGAGGAGGCCCTGCCCAAGGACCGTTTCCTGACCACCGATGGCGGCCGGTTCATGACCGAGGTCTGGTGCCGCGTCTCCTGCCCCAATGCCGAAAGCTTCATCGCCACCACCAATTTCGGCTCCATCGGTCTTGGCCTGCAGGTCGCGATCGGCGCGGGCTTCGCGACGCCAAACCGCCCCGTTGCGCTGTTCACCGGCGATGGCGGCTTCATGATGGGCGGGATCAACGAGTTCAACACCGCCGTGCGCATGAAACAGGATCTGATCGTGATCGTGGCCAATGATTCCGCCTATGGCGCCGAGCATATCCAGTTCCTGGACCGCAAGATGGATCCCGGCCTTTCGATGTTCGACTGGCCTTCCTTCGCGCAGGTGGGCACTGCCCTGGGCGGTCAGGGTATCCTGGTGAATTCGGTTGAAACCCTGGAACAGGCGCTCAAGGCGATCGAGACCCGGGACAAGCCCCTGTTGATCGAACTGATGCTGGACCCCAACGACGTCCCGCGCATGCGGATCTGATCCCTCGGGGGCAGGTCTTGCCCGCCCCTGATCGGCGGGAACGGACCGGCATATCAAAAGCGTGGCTCTCGCCCTCCCCGGCCGTACAAGGGCTGGGGAAGGTGCGTTGGGAGCGTGAGCGATAGGTCCGCTGGCGCAGAAAGCGGGCTTTGAACATCCACGGCCTGCCCAAATTGTTTTTCAAGAACTCGCTTTGTTTGACAGGCTCAGCTATTTCTGGCTTGCGTGAGTGCCACTTGGGATCAATTGAATGGGGCGTGACGTTTGTGGCTGAAGAACTAACCTATTATTGTAGCGAACATGTATTTTTGTCTTTCTTGGAGAGCAAAAAGCTATGGCTTACGTCCCTTTCACAGTCAAACGACTCCGCTGAGGGACGCTGGATGCGGGACTACTGGCTGAACCTCTTCCTACAGGAACGTTCCGAGACAAAAAGACTAGAGCGACGGGGCGCGGCGCTTTGTATAGACACTGCTAGCCACGATTGTTTGGCACTAGGCGTCTGTTTTTCAGAAGAACGGGACCTTCTAAGCCAATGGCGCGGATACGCTGCGGATGGGGCCGGTTTTTCGATCACGTTCTATCGAGAAGCTTTGGAGCACATCCCCAAAGACCATCCCGATAGCAATCTGGAGTTGACCAAGATTGCTTACGGCGACCAAGATCACAACGAAATCCATGCCATTGTGCGCTTGCTTCACGATGCCTTCGGTGAAGATGCCAAACTTTATAGTGAGTCTCGCGGCAGCGGGAACCTCACGTTGGACTTTGGCCCAAATGGTGAAAAGCACGCGAAATATGAAAAAGCTGCCAGATCCCTCTTTACAGTCAAAAACGGCGCTTTCCGCGAAGAAAAAGAATGGCGGCTATTCACCTATGGAAACCTCTCGTCAATTGGCGGAGTGAAGCTTAGGGGGACGGGCAAGGCAGTATCTCCATACATCCCCATAACCATCCCTGAAGAAGCCGTATCACAAGTGACTCTTGGCCCGACCAATCAGACCCCGCGACACGTTTTGGAATTTGCCTTAAAGCATAATGGATTTTCCAGGGTTTCAGTTAGAGCGAGCCATGCTAGCTATCAAACACGTTGATGCTTGGAAGCTTGCATTTTCAACGGGATCATACTGACTTGATCAAATGCCCGCCACCGGGCCGACACACCCCTCACTCGCCCCGCTCCTCCAGCCTCCGCCTCGCATTCAGTTCGATACGCAGGATGGTGTTGTCATTCTCATGAGCCTGGATGTGGCCCGACAGCAGCGCCATCCAGTAGATGCGCAGAACCGCGTTGATGCGGCGGCTGTAGTTGGGGCCCAGCTTGCGGAACCAGCGCACCATGTCCGCGTCCAGCCGGATCGTCACCCGCGTCTTGGGCCGGTCAATGCGCTGCCAGCTGTCCATGCCGTGCCAATCCACCGGCAGGCTGTTGCCCAGCCATTCGCGCCGCAGGGCGGATTGCAGCTCTTCCAGCTCTTGCTGCATTTCGGCGTCATAATGTTTGCGGCTGGGCATCGGATGGGGGCGGTCTGGCTATCTGCGTTCGAGATCAGCATGGGCCATCCACCTTAAGGGCGGCTCATGCCTCCGGTCGCAGGGGCGGCAACGGGCGGTGAATGCCCGGTGTACAGGCGGTGTACGGGGGGTGCACAGGTGGTGCACGGGGGGTGACGCCTGTTTTTCTTGCCTCGGGGCGCAATCCTGATATACGCGCGCTCATGCTGGATTCCGTCACAAACCGCCCCGAATTGCCGCCCGAAATCGCGCGCCGCCGCACCTTTGCGATCATCTCGCACCCGGATGCGGGCAAGACCACCCTGACCGAGAAATTTCTCCTTTATGGTGGCGCCATCCAGATGGCCGGTCAGGTGCGCGCCAAGGGCGAGGCACGGCGCACGCGGTCGGACTTCATGCAGATGGAAAAGGACCGGGGCATCTCGGTCTCAGCCTCGGCAATGTCGTTTGACTTCAAGGAGTTCCGCTTCAACCTGGTGGACACACCCGGCCACTCGGACTTTTCCGAGGACACCTATCGCACGCTGACGGCGGTGGATGCGGCGGTGATGGTGATCGACGGCGCCAAGGGGGTGGAAAGCCAGACCCAGAAGCTGTTCGAGGTCTGCCGCCTGCGCGATCTGCCGATCCTGACCTTCTGTAACAAGATGGACCGGGAGAGCCGAGATACCTTTGAGATCATTGATGAAATCCAGGAAATGCTGGCGATTGACGTGACGCCCGCCAGCTGGCCCATCGGGGTGGGCCGCGATTTCATCGGCTGCTATGACCTGCTGCGCGACCGGCTGGAGCTGATGGACCGCGCCGACCGCAACAAGGTGGCCGAGAGCATCTCGATCGAGGGGCTGGACGATCCCAGACTGGCCGAACACGTGCCCGCGCATCTTCTGGAGAAGTTCCTGGAAGAGGTTGAAATGGCAAAGGAACTTTTGCCAGCCCTGGATCCGCAATCGGTTCTGGAAGGGCATATGACCCCGATCTGGTTCGGCTCGGCGATCAACTCCTTCGGGGTGAAGGAACTGATGGACGGGATCGGCACCTACGGGCCGGAACCGCAGCCTCAGCAGGCCAGCCCCCGCCAGATCTGCCCCGAGGAAAAGAAGGTCGCCGGTTTCGTGTTCAAGGTGCAGGCCAATATGGATCCCAAGCACCGCGACCGCGTCGCCTTCCTGCGCCTGGCCTCGGGCCATTTCAAACGCGGCATGAAGCTGACCCATGTGCGCACGAAAAAGCCGATGGCGATCTCCAACCCGGTGCTGTTCCTCGCCTCCGACCGGGAGCTGGCGGAAGAGGCCTGGGCAGGCGATATCATCGGTATCCCCAACCACGGCCAGCTGCGCATCGGTGATACGCTCACCGAAGGCGAAGCCCTGCGGGCGACCGGCATCCCCTCCTTTGCGCCGGAATTGCTGCAGACCGTGCGCGCGGGCGACCCGATGAAGGCGAAACATCTGGAAAAAGCCCTGATGCAATTTGCCGAAGAAGGGGCCGCCAAGGTCTTCAAACCCTCCTTTGGTTCGGGCTTCATCGTCGGCGTTGTCGGCGCGCTTCAGTTCGAGGTGCTCGCCAGCCGGATCGAGATGGAATACGGGCTGCCGGTGCGGTTCGAGGCATCGCAGTTCACCTCGGCCCGCTGGGTCAGCGGTGACAAGCCCGCGGTGGAAAAGTTCATCAACGCCAACAAGCAGCATATCGCGACCGACCACGACGGCGACACCGTCTACCTGACGCGCCTGCAATGGGACATCGACCGGGTCGAGCGGGATTATCCGGACTTGAAACTGACTGCGACCAAGGAAATGATGGTCTAGACCACCTCAGACCACCGAGACGGAACCAAATCACGCATGGACATTGCCAACGAGATCTACCCCGGCGGTTTCCATCGCTTGATGCGGCGCCATGATCGCAAGTCGCGCCCCTATACCGGCTCGGCCGAACTGCTGGAAAAGATCGGCACGAACCTTGATGATCTGCAGGCCCGTGTGGTTCCGGCGCAAAACCCGGAAGACCGGCCAAAGATCAAACAGCATATCGAAACCAAGTGGTTCGAGATCCGGGGCGAGTTCGAGGGGCGCAGCGAGCTGGAAGCGACCCATGCCCTGTGCATCGCCATCCTGCGGCGGGAAAACCCGCCCGCGCAGGCACGGGATCTGTTCCTGCAGATCTGGCGCGAACGCGGCAGGTATTTCGCCGACACATTGGACACGCGCTGGCTGATCTCTTCGGCAACCACCTTTGGCGACCATGGCGAGACAGAAGCGCAGCGGCGGGGCGGGCAAGGCCTGTCGATGCTCTTTGACCTGATCAAACTGCACGACAGCGAGCGCAGGCTGTCGGGGCGTCCCGGACATTTCGCCTTTCCCAGGCTGAAGCGGCGCAACTCGGATCATCCACTGGCCTTTGACATGACCCCCTACTCCCTGCAAACGGGAGACCTTGACATGAATATGCTGGCGCGTCTGTGGCACTGCGTCGAGGAAGACCCGGTCTTTCGACCGCTGGGCGCCCAGATGCTGCGCATGGTGATGACCGACAACCGCAGCATTTTTGCACGGCTCAGGCACTACAAGCGCAAGTCCGATGTGAACAAGATATGAGGACTTCGGCGGACAGATGGGGAATTGTCGCCACGGTAAAGGCCCCCGCCGCCGACATCTTGAACTGGGCCGCCTACCATATCGAAGCGGGCGCGCACCGGCTGTTCATCTACCTTGATGCCCCCTGCCCCGAGGCCCGCGATCTCCTTGCCCGGCACCCGAAGATCCGCATCTTCGACTGCGACGAGGCCTATTGGGCGCAACGCCGCAAGGGCGGCAAGCCCGAGAAACACCAGGTCCGCCAGACAATGAATGCAACCCGCGCGTATCGTCGGCAGACAAAGGGGCTGGACTGGTTGATCCACATGGATGTGGACGAATTCCTGTGGTCTGAGACCGATCTGGGCGAGGTTCTGGGCGCTTTGCCCGAAACCGCGCATTGTGCCCGCGCCTATCCGATTGAAGCCCTGGCCGGGGGCGATGGCACCGCCTTCAAGAGCCATATCGCAGCGGGCGCGAACCAGCTCTCTATCGCCGAGCGGGTTTACCCGACCTACGGCGAATACCTGTCCGGCGGATTTCTCAGCCACAGCCAGGGCAAGCTGTTCGTGCGCCCGGGATTGGAGCAGGCTCAGTTCCGCATCCATAACATCTACACCGAACAGGGTGAAAACCCAGGCCAGGCTATCCTGAACGGGGTCGACCTGTGCCACCTGCATGCCGCCGATTGGGACGCCTGGATCGCCCATTACCGATACCGCCTGGAAAAAGGCGCCTACCGATCCGAGCTGAAACCGATCCGGCCGCGCCACCAAGGCGGCGTGACCCTGCATGACCTGCTGTCGGCGATCGAAGAAGATCCGGGAACAGCAGGGCTAAAGGCGTTTTTCGAGGAAGTCTGCGCCGATACCCCTGCGCTGCGGGCGCGGCTGCAGGCGGAAGGGCTGCTCTGCCTGCGCGACCTGCAGCTTGAGGACAAGCGACAGAAACAGTTTCCAGAATTCGGCCAACGCCTGTTCTGATCTCTCCTGCAACAGGGTGTCGGGAAAATCAGGCTACAATTGACGATCTCACCTTATTTTGATAGACCGCGCCCCAAGCCGAAAGCTGCCAAACCGCATGACCTTGCGAGATCGGCTGGTACACACACGCGCGGGCCTGGTCAGTGTCCGCAATAACGGACGCAAATGACAAAATTCTCCGATCTGAACTTGAATCCCAAGGTCCTCAAGGCAATTGAGGAAGCCGGCTATGAAACCCCTACCCCCATCCAGGCCGGCGCCATCCCGCCCGCGCTGGAAGGGCGCGATGTTCTGGGGATCGCCCAAACCGGCACCGGGAAGACCGCTTCCTTTACCCTGCCGATGATCACGCTTCTGGCCCGTGGCCGCGCCCGAGCCCGCATGCCGCGCAGCCTGGTGCTCTGCCCGACGCGGGAACTGGCCGCCCAGGTGGCGGAAAACTTCGACACCTACACCAAACACATGAAACTGACGAAGGCGCTGTTGATCGGCGGTGTCAGCTTCAAGGAACAGGACCAGCTGATCGACAAGGGTGTCGATGTGCTAATCGCAACCCCCGGCCGCCTTCTGGACCATTTTGAACGCGGCAAGCTGATCCTTTCAGACGTCAAGGTCATGGTGATCGACGAAGCCGACCGGATGCTGGATATGGGCTTCATCCCCGATATCGAACGCATCTTCGGCCTGACGCCCTTTACCCGCCAGACGCTGTTCTTCTCGGCCACGATGGCGCCCGAGATCGAGCGGATCACCAATACCTTCCTCTCGAACCCGGAGCGGATCGAGATCGCCCGTCAGGCGACCACCTCGGAGACCATCGAACAGGCGGTGGTGGAATTCAAAGCCTCCCGCAAGGACCGCGAAGGCAGCGAGAAACGCAAGGTGCTGCGCGCGCTGATTGATCAGGAAGGCGACAAGCTGACCAATGCGATCATCTTCTGCAACCGTAAGACGGATGTGGATATCGTTGCAAAATCGCTGCGCAAATACGGCTATGATGCCTCGCCGATTCACGGCGACCTAGACCAGAGCCAGCGCACCAAGACCCTTGATGGCTTCCGGGAAGGCAAGCTGCGCATCCTCGTGGCCTCGGATGTGGCCGCCCGTGGCCTTGATGTGCCCAGCGTCAGCCATGTGTTCAACTACGATGTCCCCGGCCATGCCGAAGACTATGTGCACCGCATTGGCCGCACCGGCCGTGCCGGCCGCGAGGGCAAGGCGATCACCATCTGCGTGCCGCGGGATGAAAAGGCGCTGGATGCGGTCGAAAGCCTTGTTCAGAAGACAATCAACCGGATGGAAAACCCGGTGAAGAAAGCCCCCGCGCGCAAGGCCGCGCCCAACGATGGCGAAGGGAAAGAAAAAGCAACGGAAGCGAAGACGAGCCGCAGCCGTTCCCGCAGCAAGTCCAAGGAGAAGGTCCAGTCCCAGGCCCCGGAGCAGGAGGCGCAGCCCCCCGCAGTGACCGAAAGCGCCGAGACCAAGAAATCCTCGGAGAGCAAGAAATCGCGCGGCGGACGCAGCAGCAACAAGGATCGTCGCGACGACCGCAAGGTGGTGGTCGGCATGGGCGATCACATGCCCAGCTTCATCGCCATGTCCTTTGACGAACGCCGCGCCAGCTGACAGCTCCGTTTGAGGCTGCTGGTTTTGCGACCGTGCCCCTGCCGGGTGCGGTCGTTTTCATTTCTGCCCCCGCAGCCAGGCCAGGGATACGCGCAAGGGTTGCTTTGCACCTGCAGCATGGCGGCAATGACAATTTTGCCGGATGTCAAATGCGCTCTTTGCGCCTAATTGGGCGTCAGACACTGACACGCCCTAGCCGCTGAGACGCATTATGACACATTCCGACATCCCCTCCCTGTCCGCTGAAGACATCCAGGCCATCGAACGCCGGGCGCAGGCCATGCGCAGCCAAGCCATGGCCACCTTCCTGCGCGCAGGCTCTGCTGCCATCGTGACCGCTGCACAGAAGCTTGCGGCCCTGGTCCTGCGCCCGCGCCACGCCTGATTTCATTTCGAAGACCACCACTCACGAAAAAGCGCCCTGGCCGGATTGGTCAGGGCGCTTTTTGTCTTTTCGTCTGCGACTTAGCGCATGCGGCTGATCACCACCGTCACCTCGGGCTTCTTGCCGATCTCATTGTTGGCGGTCTGGCGCGCGATGCGGCGCAGTTCGCCCTCCAGCTTGTCGTCGTCACGCAGGGTCTTGGCTCCTGCCCGCATCAGGAACTGGTTGAGATCTTCCTCGATCACCTCAGCGAGGGCGGCGTCGGATGTGCCGGTTTCCGCCAGCCCCTTGATATCGCACCAGGGCTCGCCCAGCGGCTCATCTTCTTCATCCAGGATCACGGTCACGACCAGATGGCCGTTCAGCGCCATGCGGATACGATCGCGCACGATGCCATCCAGCGCGCCGATCTTCACGGTCCCATCCAGATAGACCCGTCCGGTTTCCACAAAGTCCACCACCCGCGGCCCATCGCCCGCGAGATCCAGCATGGTGCCATTCACCGCCACGACGCTGGCGATACCGGCTTCCTCGGCGATGCGCGCATGCTGGCGCAGGTGGCGGTGTTCACCGTGCATCGGCACCAGCATCTTCGGTTTTACCAGCGCGTGCAGCTGCTCTAGATCGGGCCGATTGGCATGGCCCGACACGTGATACAGGCCGGAACTGTCATCGACCACATCGACGCCCCGCTCCGAGAACTGGTTCATGATCCGGATCACGCCCTTCTCGTTGCCGGGAATGGTCTTGGAGGAGAAGAGGAACAGATCGCCCTCTTTCAGCTCCAGCCCGCGATACTTGCCACGTGCCATCTGCGCGGTGGCCGCGCGGCGTTCGCCCTGGCTGCCGGTGGTGATCAGCATCAGATTTTCGCGCGGCACATCCTGCGCTTCCTCGGGCTGGATCACCTTCGGAAAATCGGTCAGCACGCCGGTTTCCACCGCCGCCTCGACCATGCGCAGCATCGCGCGGCCCAAGAGCACAATAGACCGCCCGGCCCGCTCGCCCGCTTCAGCAAGGGTTTTGACCCGGGCGACGTTGGAGGCAAAGGTGGTCGCCGCGACCAGACCCTTTGCCTCGCCGATCAGCCGGGTGATCTCGGGCGCAAGTTCCGCTTCCGAGCGGCCCGGATGGGCGGAAAACACATTGGTGGAGTCGCAGATCATCGCCTGCACGCCATCCTTGGCGATCTCTTTCCACATGTCCGGATCAAAGGGTTCGCCCACCAGTGGGTTCGGATCCAGCTTGAAGTCGCCGGTATGCACCACCCGCCCGGCGGGCGTGTCGATCACCAGTGCCCCGCTTTCGGGGATGGAGTGGGACATGGGGGCAACGCCCACCGTAAAGGGGCCAAGCTTGGTCACCTCGGGCCAGGCCGAGACGGTCTGCACCATCTTGGGATCATGGCCCCGCTCTTCCATCTTGCGGCGCGCCAGATTGGCGGTAAAGGCGCGGGCATAGACCGGCACCCGTAGATCACCGTAAAGGTGGGCCACCGCGCCGATGTGGTCTTCGTGACCGTGGGTGATGAACACCGCCTCCAGCTGGTCCACCCGCTGTTTCAGCCAGGTGATGTCGGGCATGATCAGATCCACGCCCGGGCTGGTATCCATATCCGGGAAGGCCACGCCCAGATCCACCAGGATCAGCCGTTCCTTGCCCGGTTTGCCGTAGCCATAGACATAGGCGTTCATGCCAATTTCACCTGCCCCGCCAAGGGGCAGATAGATCAATCTCTCAGTGCTCATTCGGAGTACCGTTATCCTTGTTATATTGATGGATGACCTGCAGACCATGCATGGTGAGATCATCCTCATATGCGTCGAACAGATCAGCCGTTTGCTGGAACAAAGGCGCCAGCCCGCCTGTTGATATCACTTTCATGGGCACGCCGCGCTCGTCCTTGATGCGGGTGCAGATTTCACGGACAAGGCCGACATAGCCCCAGAAGACGCCGGATTGCATGCAGGCGACGGTATTGGTGCCGATGACCCTCTGCGGTTTCGAGATGTCCACATGGGGCAAGGCCGCGGCCGCCTGGTGCAGCGCTTCGAGGCTGAGGTTGACACCCGGTGCAATCACCCCCCCCACATAGGCGCCATCCTCGGCCACCACATCGAAGGTGGTCGCGGTGCCAAAATCCACCATCACCAGATTGCCGCCATATAGGTCAAAGCCCGACACCGTGTTGACCAACCGGTCGGGGCCGACAGCGGTGCCTTCATCGACCCGCACTTCCACCGGCAAGAGGCAATCGGGTTTCCCGACCACCAGCGGCCTTGTGTTGAAATAGCGATCGCCCAGCACACGCAGGTTGAAGACCACCCGCGGCACGGTCGAGGAAACGATCATATCGGTGATATCCGCCTCGATGCCCTGCAACCGCATCAGCGTGTTGAGCCAGACGAAATACTGATCCGCCGTGCGCCGCCAGTCGGTCGCCGTGCGCCAGGTGCCGATGAACTGCTCCCCATCCCAGATCGAGAAGACAGTATTGGTATTGCCACAATCAACGGCCAGAAGCATGGGCACGCCTTTCCTAGAAATAGACATCCGCGGCGGGAATGGTGACGCGGCCTTTGGCGCTGTTTAGGACAAGGTTGCCCTGGGCGTCCACCGTTTCAAAGGTGCCCTCGGTTTCCGACGTTGCGGTGCGGGCGGTGATGACCTCCCCCAGCTTGGCCGCGCGGGCCAGCCAGGCGGTGCGGATCGGCTCGAACCCATAGGTCACGAACTGCTGCTCATAGCGGGCATAGGCCTCTGCCAGGGCCTCGAGGAAATCCTCGGGGCCGACCTGCATCCCGGTTTCCGAGAGCAGCGACACCGGCCAGACGGCACCCGGCTCCAGCCATTCCTTCATCGGGGTTTCCATCAGGTTGACCCCGATCCCGATCGACAGATAGGTGACCCCGCTACCCTGGCCTGCGCTTTCCAAGAGGATCCCAGCCAGCTTGCCACCGTTCAGCAGCACATCGTTGGGCCATTTCAGGGCCAAGCCATCGGTGCGGCCCGTCAAGGCGACGCATGCATCGAACAACGCCAGAGAGGCCACGAAACTGCGCAGGGCCACCTGATCGGCGGCGCCTTCGGGACGCATCACCAGCGTGGCGGCAAAGTTGCCTTTCGGATCCTTCCAGTCCCGCCCCCGGCGCCCGCGCCCCTTGGTCTGACGCAGGGCCAGGATCCACTCGGGGCCCGACAACTCGCCTGCAATCCGGGCGGCTTCGTCCAGGGTGCTGTCCACCTCGGCCAGCACGCGTTTGCCATATCCCACTGGCCAGGTCATCGCTGTCACCCTTTGTCCAAATGCGCAAAAGGCCCGGTCCTGCGACCGGGCCTTTTGTGTTTGTCACTTTGCTTGATCAATTGACAAGAGTTGCAGCCGCCGCAGCAGCAGCCCCGTCGATGCCAAATTGATAGACGACCCCGATCAGCATCAGCGCAGCCGACGCCATCAGCCCCAGGGTCAGAACCGGCGACCCCTTGGCCTCGACCTCTCCCTCGGAGGCGCCGAAGTACATGTAGAAGACAATCCGCAGGTAGTAGAAGGCACCAATGACCGAGGCCACGGCGGAGGCAATGACCAGCCCCATCAGGCCCGCATCCACACCCGCCTGCCAGACACCCAGCTTGGCAAAGAAGCCCAACATCGGCGGCACGCCAGCCAGCGAGAACATCAGGACCAGAACCGCCAGCGCCTTGCCCGGCTCACGCGATGCAAACTGGTTCAGGGCGTTGATGTCGGTAACCGGCTTGCCGTCCTTTTCCAGCATCAGGATGAAAGAGAAGGTGCCGACATTCATGGTGACGTAGATCGCAAGGTACACAAGCATCGCCGAAACACCCGCTTCGGTGCCCGCGGCCAGGCCGATCAACGCATAGCCCATATGCGCGATGGACGAGAAAGCCATCAGGCGCTTGATGTCACGCTGACCGATGGCCGCAACCGCGCCCAGGAACATCGACAGCACGGACAACACGACGATGACCTGCTGCCAGTCAACAATGGCGCCGCCAAAGGCGTCATGCAGCACGCGGGCAAACAGCCCCATAGCAGCCACTTTCGGTGCGGTGGCAAAGAAGGCGGTGACCGGCGTGGGGGAGCCTTCGTAGACATCCGGCGTCCACATATGAAAGGGCACGGCAGAGACCTTGAAGGCCATGCCCGAGATCAGGAAGACGAGGCCAAAGAGCATGCCCAGCGACATATGGCCATGTTCCGCGACCTGGATGATGCCCGCGAACTTGGTGGTGCCTGCAAAGCCATAGACCAGCGATGCACCATACAAGAGCAGACCCGAGGAGAGCGCGCCGAGCACGAAATACTTGAGGCCCGCTTCGGTGGATTTCACGCTGTCACGACGCAGGGAGGCAACCACATAAAGCGCCAGCGACTGTAGCTCGAGCCCCATGTAGAGCGCCATCAGATCGCCAGCGGAGACCATGACCATCATGCCGACCGCGGAAAGCGCAATCAGGATGGGGTATTCGAAGGGCAGCATGCCGCGGCGCGACATGTAGTCCTGCCCCATGATCATCACGGCAGCGGCGGCCACCAGGATCACCACCTTGGCAAAGCGCGAGAAACCGTCGTCGACGAACATGCCGCCGAATGCCTCTTGGCTGCCGTTACCGCCGGTGGCGATCCAGACCGCCAGCGCGACCATCAGACCGGCGGTGACCCAGACCAGCGTCGAAGCCAGCTTGTCCTTGCCGGTATAGACCGCGGCCAGCAGCGCAACCATTGCGTAAAGCGCCAGAACAATCTCTGGCAGGACGATGGAGAGATCAGCTTGGATCATCTGCCTTGGCTCCCTTAGTGCGAAGCAATCTGGGTCGCAGACGCGGTGTCAGCGGCGGCCAGAGATTGGTTGAAGTTCGAGATCAGCGCCTCGGTGGACGGGCCGATGATATCGGTGACAAGCGACGGGTAGACGCCCAGCAGAATGGTCATCACCACCAGCGGCGCAAAGATGAACCGCTCGCGGGCGTCCATGTCCTTGATGGTCTTGAGGCTTTCCTTGATCAGATCACCAAAGACCACGCGGCGATAAAGCCACAGCGCATAACCAGCCGAGAAGATCACCCCGGTTGCCGCAACAGCCGCCACCCAGGTGTTCTTCTGGAAGGTGCCCATCAGGGTCAGGAATTCACCGACAAAGCCCGAGGTGCCCGGCAGGCCCACGTTGCCCATGGTGAAGAACATGAAGACCAGCGCGTAAGCCGGCATGCGGATCACAAGGCCGCCATAGGCGTCGATGTCGCGGGTGTGCATGCGGTCATAGATGACGCCCACGCACAGGAACAATGCGGCCGAGATGAAGCCGTGGCTCAGCATCTGGAAGATCGCCCCGTCAACGCCCTGCTGGTTGGCCGCAAAGATGCCCATGGTGACAAAGCCCATATGCGCGACGGACGAATAGGCGATCAGCTTCTTCATGTCCTCCTGCACCATCGCCACCAGCGAGGTGTAGACAACCGCGATGGCCGACATCCAGAGGATCAGGTCAGTCATCACATCCGCACCCACCGGGAACATCGGCAAGGAGAAGCGCAGGAAGCCGTAACCGCCCATCTTCAGGAGGATCGCCGCCAGCACGACAGACCCAGCCGTCGGCGCCTGCACGTGCGCGTCGGGCAGCCAGGTGTGCACAGGCCACATCGGCATCTTCACCGCAAAGGACGCGAAGAACGCCAGGAACATCAGCGTCTGCATGCCGCCGACGATATGGATGCCCAGAACATCAAAGCTTGCAGCCGAGAAGCTGTGCGTCAGCAGGGTCTCGATATCGGTGGTGCCCGCATCGGCGTACATCGCCACCATGGCCACCAGCATCAGCACCGATCCGAAGAAGGTATAGAGGAAGAACTTGAAGGAGGCGTAGATCCGCTCCTTGCCGCCCCAGATGCCGATGATCAGGAACATCGGAATGAGGCCCGCCTCGAAGAACAGGTAGAAGAGCACCAGATCCAGCGCCATGAAGACACCCAGCATCAGGGTCTCAAGCAGCAGGAAGGCGACCATGTATTCCTTGACGCGGGTGGTCACGTTCCAGCTGGCCAGGATGGTCAGCGGCATCACGAAGGTGGTCAGCATCACGAACAGCACCGAAATGCCATCGACGCCCATCTTGTACTTCAGGCCAAAGATCCACTCGGCCTCTTCCACGAACTGAAAGCCCGTATTGGCAGGGTCGAAGTCCAGGTAGATCGCCAGCGACACCAGGAAGGTGATCGAGGTCGCCAGGAGCGCGATCCATTTGGCGTTGCGTTGTGCCGCAGCATCCTCTCCCCGGAGCAGCAGGGCCATCAGGCCCGCCGCAAAGGCCGGGATAAAGGTGACAATAGAAAGGATGTTGTCCATCAGTGCGCTCCTCCGCCGATCGACATCCAGGTGACAAGGGCGGCAATGCCCAGCACCATCCAGAAGGCATAGGTAAAGATGAAGCCGGACTGGGCCCGGCCAGCGAGACGGGTGAAGAAGGGCACGATGCCCATGGCCACACCGTTCAGGAAACCGTCGATCGTCTTGCCGTCGCCCTTGCGCCAGAAGAAACGACCGATCGCAATGGCCGGTTTGACAAAGATCGCGTCATAGAGCTCGTCAAAGTACCACTTGTTCTTGAGGAACAGATACAAGGGGCGCTGGTTCTCTGCCAGGCGTGCCGGCAGCGTGGGGTTCCAGATGTAGAACCACAGCGCCATGATCAGACCGCCCAGCATGGCGATGAACGGCGACACCTTCACCCATTTCGGGGCGGCATGGGCATCGTCCAGCACGGTGTTGTCCGGCGCGATGTAAAGCGCGCCCTCACCCGGCTTGCCGGTGAACACGTAGTGATGTTCACCCTTTGCGGCTTCACTGTGATCGTCTTTTGCCTCGCCATGGGCCGCTTCTTCGCCATGGGCATCGCCATGGCCTTCAGCCGAAGCCTCGGCGTAGGGAATACCGTAGAACTTGCCCACCGTATCGGTGTGACCAAAGAAGCTGTTGTACCAGATCATGCCGGAGAAGACCGCACCCAGCGCCAGGACGCCCAGCGGGATCAGCATGACCATCGGGCTTTCATGCGCGTGATCATGCGTATGCTTATCGCCGCGCGGCTTGCCGTAGAAGGTCAGGAAGATCAGGCGCCACGAGTAGAACGAGGTCATCGCGGCAGCCACGACCAAGAGCCAGAAGCCATAGGACGAGCCGCCCGCATAGGCGCTTTCGATGATTGCGTCCTTGGAGAGGAAACCGGCAAAGCCGAAGTGGGTGAGCGGGACACCAACACCGGTGATGGCCAGCGTACCGATCATCATCGCCGCAAAGGTATAGGGGATCTTCTTGCGCAGACCACCGTAGTTCATCATGTCCTGCTCGTGGTGCATCGCGTGGATCACGGAACCCGCGCCAAGGAACAGCATCGCCTTGAAGAAGGCGTGGGTGAACAGGTGGAACATTGCCGCCGAATACATGCCTACACCAGCAGCCACGAACATATAGCCCAGCTGCGAACAGGTCGAATAAGCGATGACGCGCTTGATGTCGGTCTGAACCAGGCCCACGGTCGCGGCAAAGAAGGCTGTCGTTGCGCCCAGCACCGTGATGAACATGGTCGCTTGCGGTGCAACCTCCATCAGCGGCGACATGCGGCACACCAGGAAGACACCGGCGGTCACCATGGTTGCGGCGTGGATCAGCGCCGACACAGGGGTCGGGCCTTCCATCGCGTCCGGCAGCCAGGTGTGCAGGATCAGCTGCGCCGATTTACCCATGGCGCCGATGAACAGCAACACCGCCAGAAGGTTCGCCGCATTCCATTCGCCCCAGAGGAAGCTCAGCTGGGTTTCGGCAATCTCGGGCGTGGCCGCGAAGATGTCGTTGAAGCTGATGCTATCGGTCAAGAGGAACAGGCCAAAGATCCCCAGCGCAAAGCCGAAGTCACCGACACGGTTGACGATAAAGGCCTTCATCGCCGCAGCATTGGCCGAGGGCTTGCGGTAGTAGAACCCGATCAGAAGGTAGGAGGCAACGCCCACGCCTTCCCAGCCAAAGAACATCTGCACCAGGTTGTCCGAGGTCACCAGCATCAACATCGCAAAGGTGAAGAATGACAGGTAGGCAAAGAAGCGCGGCTTGTAGCTTTCGCCGTCTTTCCACTGCGGGTCATGCGCCATGTAGCCGAAGGAGTAGAGATGCACGAGGCTCGAGACCGTGGTGACAACAATCAGCATGATCGCGGTCAGCCGGTCCAGACGGATGCCCCAGGAGGTCGAGAGCGAGCCGCTTTCGATCCAGCGCAGGATCTCGATGTTCTGGGTGACGCCATCAAAGGTCAGGAAGACGGTCCAGGACAGCACGGCAGAGAGGAACAACAGGCCCGTGGCCGTGATCATCGCCGCCTTTTCGCCGATGAACTTCCAGCCAAAGCCGCAGATCACCGCCCCGACCAGAGGGGCAAAGAGAAGGATGGTTTCCATGACGCTTTAGCCCTTCATCACGTTGATATCTTCGACGGCGATGGTGCCGCGGTTACGGAAGAAGCAAACCAGGATCGCCAGGCCGATGGCGGCCTCGGCGGCGGCCACGGTCAGCACGAACAGGGTAAAGACCTGCCCCACCAGATCGCCCAGGAAGCTGGAGAAGGCCACAAGGTTGATGTTCACCGCCAGGAGCATCAACTCGATGCTCATCAAGAGGATGATCACATTCTTGCGGTTCAGGAACAGGCCAAAGATGCCAATGACGAACAGCGTCGCCGCAACGGTGAGATAGTGTTCAAGTCCGATCATGAGTTCGCTCCTCGCGAGTCGGGATAGTAGAGGCGACATGCACAGGTCAGATCGAATGTACGACCGCCGAACTTATGCCGCCGCGGCGTGTCGACCACGATGTTTTCGTTGACAAACGCGTATTTGGACGCGTGTTTCATCATTTCTTCCAGCGTAGCTGTTGGCCCGATTTGTCGTTCCTGCTGTTCAAAGAATGTGTCCGGATCAAACTTCAGCGGATCCTCAGCGATTTCCTCGGTCAGTGTTTCGGCGTTGTACATATCTGAACCAGCGTAAACGAAGGTGCCGATCACCGAGGTCCGTCCCGACGCGCAATCCGTCGTAACAACGCTTTTGAAGGATGTGCACGCTGACATGGACAGAGTCTGCCGTGTTCGTCCATTGCCAAGGTCGATGGCATCAGACAGGCGTAAGTAATCGGAACGATAGTCTCCGCGACCGTGACCGTAGCGGGAACAAGCATCATCATTCTTCATGAAGGACAGCGGAGATTTGAAACCTGGTGTACAGGCTTCGGCCGCCCCCAAAGGGAACAAGGCAAACGTTGCCAGTATCAAAGCAAGTCTGGTCACAGCCCCTGCCCCGGTTTTACGTCCTTGAGTTCCATCGCCTTGGCCGGGTCGCGCATCATCTGGGCGACGATGTCCTGGCGCTTGACGTCCTTGCGGTGGCGCAGGGTCAGCACGATGGCGCCGATCATGGCGACCAGCAGGATCAGACCCGCCAGCTGGAACAGAAGGAAGTATTGGTCATAGATGATGAGGCCAAGCGCCTCGGTGTTGTGCTTGTCTGCCGGGACCGGCTGCGCGATCAGGTCGGATGCCAGCGGCGCGCTGACCCAGGTGCCATAGGCCATGACCAGCTGCATCAGGATCACAAGCCCGATCAGCAAGGCGACCGGCATGTAGCGGGCCATCTCGGCCTTCAGCTCGGCAAAGTCCACATCCAGCATCATCACCACGAAGAGGAACAGAACCGCGACCGCCCCCACGTAGACGATGACCAGCAGCATGGCGACGAATTCCGCCCCCAGAAGCACGAACAGCCCGGCCGAGGAAATGAAGGCCAGGATCAGCCACAGCACAGAATGCACCGGCTGACGGCTGATCACGGTGAACAGCCCGCCGGTGATGGCGCTGATGGCGAAGAGGTAGAAGGCAAAAACGCTCATGTCTCATCGTCCCTTTTGTCGTCCAGGACCTCTTGCGCCAGCTCCAGCGCCCGGGTCATGGCCGGGATGCCGGCAAAGACCGACATCTGTCCGATCGTTTCAACGATCTCTTGTTTCTTCGCGCCCGCCTCGAGTGCGTGGCGCACGGTCTGGCGCAGGGCGGTGTCCGCCTGTGCGCCCTGCATGGTCAGCCCCGCCAGCGTCAAAAGCAGGCGGGTCTTGGCATCCAGACCGTCCTTGTTGACGGTCTTGCCGAACATCAGCTCCATGGCCTCTTTCGGCATGGTCGGCCACAGCGCCTCGAACCCTTTCATGGCCTCGGCAGGCGAGAAATGCTCAAGCGCCGGATTGAACGCTTTTGCCATCTCATGGGCCTGGGCCATCATGGCCTCGAAGGGGTTCTTTGGCGTCTCGGTCATGGTCCTATCACCGGTAGGGTGCGTCGATTTCCAGGTTGCGGGCGATTTCGGCTTCCCAGCGTTCCCCGTTCGAAAGCAGCTTTTCCTTGTCGTAGAACAGCTCTTCGCGGGTTTCGGTGGCGAATTCGAAGTTCGGCCCTTCCACGATGGCATCCACCGGGCAGGCTTCCTGGCAGAAACCGCAGTAGATGCATTTGGTCATGTCGATGTCATAGCGCGTGGTGCGGCGGGAGCCATCCTCGCGCGGTTCGGCATCGATGGTGATCGCCTGCGCGGGACACACGGCCTCACACAGTTTGCAGGCAATGCAGCGTTCCTCGCCGTTGGGGTAACGGCGCAGGGCGTGCTCACCACGAAAGCGCGGGGACAGCGGACCCTTTTCGTGCGGGTAGTTCAGGGTGGCCTTGGGGGCGAAGAAATACTTCAGCCCCAGTTTGAAGCCGACCCAGAAATCCTGCAGCAGGAAGTATTTGGCGGCGCGGGTGTAATCGATCTGCGTCATGATCAGCCCCCTGTTGTCCAGCGTGCGAAAGCACCCCAGAACCAGTCGAATTTTGCAGCGAAGGAGACGAAGACCACCCAGACGAGGCTGAAGGGCAGGAAGACCTTCCAGCCAAGGCGCATCAGCTGATCATAGCGATAGCGCGGGGTGATCGCCTTCACCATTGCGAAGAGGAAGAAGAAGAAGGCCATCTTGCCCACCATCCACAGAACACCGTCCGGCAGGCCGGGGATCGGGGAAAGCCAGCCGCCAAAGAACAGCAGCGTGGTCAGGGCGCACATCAGGAAGATGGCGATATATTCACCGGCCATGAACAGAAGGAAGGGCGTGGCCGAATATTCCACCTGATAGCCAGCCACCAGTTCCGATTCCGCTTCGGGCAGGTCAAACGGCGGGCGGTTGGTTTCCGCAAGCGCCGAGATGAAGAACAGGAAGACCATCGGGAAATGCGGCAGCCAGTACCAGTTGAACAGGCCCGCATTGCCATCCTGCGCGCGCACGATGTCACCGAAGTTCATCGAACCGGTCGACAGGATCACACCGATGATGATCAACCCGATGGAGACCTCGTAGGAAATCATCTGCGCGGCAGAGCGCAAGGAGCCAAGGAAGGGATATTTCGAGTTCGACGCCCAGCCGCCCATGATGACGCCGTAGACCTCGAGGCTGGACACCGCAAAGACGTAGAGGATCGCGACGTTGATATCGCTCAGCACCCAGCCATCGTTGAAGGGGATCACCGCCCAGGCGATCATCGCCAGCACGAATGAGGTGAGCGGCGCCAGGATGAAGACGGCGCGGTCCGCACCGGCGGGGATCACGACCTCTTTCACCACGTATTTCAACGCATCGGCCACCGATTGCAGCAGGCCATAGACGCCCACCACGTTGGGGCCCCGGCGCATCTGCACCGCCGCCCAGATCTTGCGGTCCCCGTAGACGAGGAACAGAAGCGAAATCATGACAAAGGCAACAACTGCAAGAACTTGCGCCAATATCAGAACGGCGATGCCGCCTGGGGTGTTAAAGAAGTCAGCCATAGGTCCTCACACCGTGGGTATTCCGTTTGCCTTGCAGTCCGCCACCACGACTTCGGCGTCGATGGTGCGCAGACCGCGCGGGAGGGCAGGCGAGATGGTGTAGACAGCATCTGCAGTCTGATTGCCACCCTCTTGTTTCATTTTTGTACGCACGTGACGCGCAAACCCGTAACCCCGGATCAGCGCATATTGCGCGGCGGCACATTCGGCATAGTCATCCAGCTCCGCCTTGGCGCGGGCGCCGGACATCGTGACGTTGAACTGCACCAGATCGCCGCCCAGCAGGCTGGTCTTCACCCCTTTGTATTGGGGAGAAGTCTCACCGGTGCCGGGCGCCTGCGCACAGGCCCCCAGCATCAGGGACGATATGAGTGCCGCGCGGATCACTCTGCCGCGATCTTGTCTGTGTTGCGGGCCTTCGCATTGGCCGAAAGTTCGGCCATCAGCTGCGACGCACGCGCAATCGGGTTGGTCAGGTAGAAATCCTTCACCGCAGGCAGGAAGTCCGCCTTGCCCAGCGGTTCGCTCTCCAGTGCCACGACTTCGTTCTCGGCAACCTCGCCCACTTTCGCCAGATGCGGCACCTCTGCGACCAGCGCCTTGCGCAGCTGCGCCAGCGAGTCATAGGGCAGTGTCGCTCCGAGTTCGGCGCTGAGCGCGCGCAGGATGGCCCAGTTCTCTTTCGCGTCACCCGGAGCAAAGCCGGCGCGGAACGCGAGCTGCGGGCGGCCTTCGGTATTGACGAAGAGACCGTTTTCCTCGGTATAGGCGGCGCCCGGCAGGATCACATCGGCGCGGTGCGCGCCGCGGTCACCATGGCTGCCCTGATAGATCACGAAGGCACCCGGATCGATCTCGACCTCATCGGCGCCGAGGTTGTAGATCACCTCTGCCCCGTCGATGGCCGCAGCCATGCCGCCCTCGGTCACGGCCCCAATATCCATGGCGCCCACTCGGGCTGCTGCGGAATGTAGCACCAGCACCTTGGCGCCGGACTTTGCGGCCAGCTCCTGAACCTTGGCCATCACGGCCAGACCGTCCGCCTCGCGCAGAGCGCCCTGGCCAACGATGATCACCGGCGCCTTATCCGCGATGTCATGGGCGTTCTGGGCCGCAGCTTCCAACGCGGCACGATCGGTGCCGATATGCTCGTAGTCATAGGTCAGATCCGCAGCGACGCCGATCAGACCAACGTTGGCCCCATTCAGCCAGGCCTTGCGGATCCGGGCGTTCAGCACCGGCGCCTCGTCGCGCGGGTTGGTGCCGACCAGCAGGATCGCCTGTGCCGCATCGATATCCTCGATCGCGGCGGTGCCCACATAGGCAGAGCGGTTGCCGATGGCGAGACGGGCATTGTCGGTGCGGCACTCCACGGCGCCCCCCTGCCCTTCGATCAGCTGTTTCAACGCGAATGCGGCTTCAACCGGAACCAGATCGCCGATCAGACCGGCAACCTTCTTGCCCTTCATCGCAGAGGCAACCGCGGCCAGAGCCTCGGGCCAGGTGGCGGGCTTCAGCTTGCCGTCGACGCGCACGTAAGGACGATCCAGACGCTGGCGGCGCAGGCCGTCCCAGACGAAACGGGTCTTGTCCGAAATCCACTCTTCATTCACACCGTCGTTGTTGCGCGGCAGGATGCGCATCACTTCGCGGCCCTTGGTGTCGACGCGGATGTTGGAGCCAAGCGCATCCATCACGTCGATGGTCTCGGTCTTGGTCAGTTCCCAGGGGCGGGCCGTAAACGCATAGGGTTTCGAGGTCAGCGCCCCGACCGGGCACAGGTCGATGATATTGCCCTGCAGGTTCGAATCCAGTGTCTCGTTCAGGTAACTGGTGATTTCTGCATCTTCGCCGCGACCGGTCTGGCCCATCTGGGTGATGCCCGCCACCTCGGTGGTGAAACGCACGCAGCGGGTGCAGCTGATGCAGCGGGTCATGGCGGTGCCCACCAGCGGGCCGAGGTCAAGATCATCCACCGCGCGCTTGGCTTCACGGAAGCGGCTGAAATCAACACCATAGGCCATCGCCTGATCCTGCAGGTCGCACTCGCCGCCCTGATCGCAGATCGGGCAATCCAGCGGGTGGTTGATCAGCAGGAACTCCATCACGCCTTCGCGGGCCTTCTTCACCATCGGTGAATTGGTCTTCACCACCGGCGCCTGACCTTCGGGACCGGGGCGCAGGTCGCGCACCTGCATGGCACAGGAGGCTGCGGGTTTCGGCGGGCCACCGACGACTTCGACCAGACACATACGGCAGTTGCCGGCAATGGACAGGCGCTCGTGGTAGCAGAACCGCGGGATCTCTACCCCGGCGACTTCACAGGCCTGGATCAGGGTCATCGCCCCGTCCACCTCGATCTCGGTTCCGTCAATGTTGATCTTGCGGAGGTCAGACATGGTCTATTTCGCCCTCAGTAACACGCCGATCGCGCTGTTTTTCTTGATTTCCGCGCGACCAAACGCACAGAACGTTTCCGGTTTGTCGTAAGAGACGCCACGACTGTTAAAAAGCGCCTCACCCTTTGCCCGCATCCGGGCCTTTTCACTGTCCGAGCCGATGTAGGCACGGATTTCCTGGTCGGAATAGCCAAGCTCGTTGGCCCGCGCGCGCAGGCGGCGCAACTCTGCCACCCCCTTCCAGAACCGGGCGGCAAGGCTGTCGCAATGATCGGCGACCTCCTTGGCAACGGCCACGGCAAAGAGCGGTTCTTCAATCTCGGCCACGCTGCGCAGGGGCGGTTTTGCCAGCAGCGCCGACGGGGTCAGTGCCACGACGGCAGCGGACAACAGCGACAGGACAATCTGTTTCATGCATCTCTCTCCAGAAAAGGAGTGTGCAGTGAACAGACCGAAGCATCCGCTATGCAATAACGGTGCGCCGGAGCCGGGATATGACACTGTTGCACTCACGAGTCACAGGTCCCGTGGAAAACGGCGGTATCCCCCTCAAGGCGCAGTTCCGCCTCGGGATCATAGGGATCCACGTCCCAGATGATTTCGGAGGTGCCGTAGCCAGCCTCGGTCAGGCAATAGGTGACGCCTGCGTGATGGGCGGCCAGCCGCGCACCCTTGTAGGACTGCGACGCTTTGGAGACTTCCACACGGAAGTCCGCCCGCGTGACTTTCTTGTCCACGGCTTTGGCCTTCGCCTTGAAGGGCACGCCATCGTAGAGCACGCGATCGCTTGACCCACGGCCACAGCCAGCAACGCTGGCAGCGATCAGTACAAGAACAGGTACGAGCTTCAATTTAGTCATCATCACAGATCCTCTCCCCAAAGGCGAAACGGGGCGCAGGATCCCTGCCCCGGTTGACGCAGATGGCCCAAGCGCCCGCGACCGATGCCAGCGGTTGCGCCCGCTGCGGTCCGATCTTGCCTGTCGCTGTGGATGGGGAAGTAAACCATGAGCCTAACGATCTGCCTATCTCTACCGCTACTCGGCCGCCATCGCGCCGATGCGGCCCGATTTCTGCGCCTTGATGCGATCTTCGATCTCTTCGCGGAAGTTCTTGATCAGGCCCTGGATCGGCCAGGCCGCCGCGTCGCCAAGGGCGCAGATGGTGTGGCCTTCGACCTGTTTGGTCACATCCCACAGCATGTCGATCTCTTCCAGCTCGGCCTCACCTTTGACCAGGCGGTCCATGACGCGCATCATCCAGCCGGTGCCTTCACGGCAGGGGGTGCACTGGCCGCAGCTTTCGTGCTTGTAGAACTTCGACAGGCGCCAGATCGCCTTGATGATATCGGTCTGCTTGTCCATGACGATCACCGCCGCGGTACCAAGGCCAGAGCCCAGCTCGCCGCGCAGGTAGTCGAAATCCATGATCGCGTCGCGCATGTTCTCACCGCGCACGCAAGGCACGGACGAGCCGCCGGGGATCACCGCCAAAAGGTTGTCCCAGCCGCCACGGATACCGCCGCAATGCTTTTCGATCAGCTCTTCAAAGGAGATCGACATCGCCTCTTCGACGACGCAGGGGTTGTTCACATGGCCCGAGATCGCAAACAGCTTGGTGCCCGCGTTGTTGGGGCGACCAAAGCCTGCAAACCATTCGGCGCCGCGGCGCAGGATGGTCGGCACCACGGCGATGGATTCAACATTGTTCACCGTGGTCGGGCAGCCATAAAGCCCCGCACCCGCCGGGAACGGCGGCTTCATGCGGGGCATGCCCTTCTTGCCTTCGAGGCTTTCGATCAGCGCGGTCTCCTCGCCGCAGATATAGGCGCCGGCACCGTGGTGCAGGAAGACGTCAAAGTCCCAACCGGAACCAGCAGCGTTCTTGCCCAGAAGGCCCTTGTCATAGCATTCGTCGATGGCCGCCTGCAGCGCCTCGCGCTCGCGGATATATTCGCCGCGAAGATAAATATAGCAGGTGTGGGCATTCATCGCGAAAGACGCGATCAGCGCGCCTTCGATCAGCGTGTGCGGATCGTGACGCATGATTTCGCGGTCCTTGCAGGTACCGGGTTCGGATTCATCGGCGTTGATCACCAGATAGGCCGGGCGACCGTCGCTTTCCTTGGGCATGAAGGACCATTTCAGGCCGGTGGGGAAGCCCGCACCGCCACGGCCGCGCAGACCGGAATCCTTCATGGTCTGGATGATCCAGTCCCGCCCCTTTTCGATCAGACCGGCGGTGCCATCCCAATGGCCGCGCGCCTGAGCGCCTTTGAGCGTCCGCTCATGCATACCGTACAGGTTGGTAAAGATCCGGTCCTGGTCCTTCAGCATGTCTGCCTACCTTTGGTTGTCCTGGCGCATGCGCCAGAGTTGAACGATGTTGACCCCTGCATAGATCATCCCCGCCAGTGCGAGGAAATCGAACAGAAGCGCATAGCGGCCCGGCAATCCGATGGCCGGACCAATGAACAGGGTCAAAGCGAGCCAGGCCAGCATGGTCCCGGCAATCACAAGGGAAATATGGCGTCCCTTGGCGGCAATGGCTTTGTTCTGTTCGGCGCTCATTGGGTCCCAATCTCAGTGCCCCGCCCCGGCTATCCGGGGCAGATGGCGTATTAATCTTCGTAGCGGCCGTCTTCCTTGGCCTTCTTGGCGAATTCGGTCTCTTCCCCGGAGGCCAGCTGTGCGGCCTGGGCGATCCAGCCATCGCGTTCGATGCGGCCCTTGAACTTCAGGCGGCTATCGACCCATGCGACTTCGGCCTCGGTCCATTTGGCGATCTGGTCAAAGTGGAAGAAGCCCAGCTCGTTCAGGGTCTGCTCCAGCTTGGGGCCGACGCCCTTCAGCAGTTTCAGATCATCCGCCTGGCCACCGCGCGCCGCTTTCAGCGTCTCGGGTGCGGCCTCTGCCACGGGTTCTGCGGCTTCGGCTTTCTTGGCGGGCGCCTTCTTAGCCGGTGCCTTCTTCGGCGCGGGCTTGGCTTCGGCAGCCTGTTTGGCAGCGGGTTTCGCAGCCTCAGGTGCTTTGGGCGGCTGGCCCTCGGCGGCGCGGCCTGCAACCACACCGTCCTTGCCGATCCACGGCGTCAGGATCGGCACCTCGTCGCCCTGGATGCGCTTGACGCTGTCGCCCAGATCCACGGCAAGCTGCGCAGAGGCGTTATACTGCGTCTTACCGCTGTCATATTCGGTGAGAGAGGTCAGGCCCGATTTCGGCTCTGCCGCGTAACGGCCATTCTGCGGCCCCGGTACAACCGGCTTGCCCGCGGCCAGATCGTCGAGGATCTTGGTAAAGCTTTCGGTGGTCAGGTCTTCGAAATAATCCTTGCCAATCTGCGCCATGGGGGCGTTGGTGCAGGAACCGAGGCATTCGACCTCTTCCCAAGTGTATTTGCCATCCGCCGACAGGGTAAAAGGCTTCTCGGCGATCTTTTCCTTGCAGACCGCGATCAGGTCCTCGGCGCCGCAGATCATGCAGGAAGTGGTGCCGCAGATCTGCACATGCGCCACAGACCCGGTGGGCTGCAGCTGGAACATGAAATAGAAGGAGGCCACTTCCAGAACGCGGATATAGGCCATGCCCAGCATGTCGGCGATATATTCGATCGCGGGCTTGCTGACCCAGCCTTCCTGTTCCTGCGCACGCCACAGAAGCGGGATCACGGCAGAGGCCTGGCGCCCTTCGGGGTATTTGGTCACTTGCGCTTCGGCCCATTTCTGGTTGTCGGGCGTGAAGGCAAAGCTATCGGGCTGTTCGGAATGCAGACGACGGAGCATTAGCGGTCAATCTCTCCAAATACGACGTCCATGGTGCCGATGATGGCAGCCACGTCGGCAAGTTGGTGACCCTTGGCCACATGGTCCATGGCTTGCAGGTGCAGGAAGCCCGGCGCGCGCAGCTTGGCGCGGTAGGGTTTGTTGCTCCCGTCCGCCACAAGGTAGACGCCGAATTCGCCCTTGGGCGCCTCGACGGCGGCGTAGACTTCGCCTGCAGGCACGTGGAAGCCTTCGGTGTAAAGCTTGAAGTGGTGGATCAGGCTTTCCATCGAGGTCTTCATGTCGCCGCGTTTCGGCGGGGTCAGCTTGCCTCGGGCCAGCACGTCGCCGGTGGCTTCGCGCAGCTTGTGGATGGCCTGACGGATGATCGACAGAGACTGGCGCATCTCTTCCATGCGGACAAGGTAGCGGTCATAGCAGTCGCCGTTCTTGCCGACCGGGATCTGGAAGTCGAATTCGTCGTAACACTCATAGGGCTGCGCGCGGCGCAGGTCCCATGCGAGGCCCGATCCACGTACCATCACGCCAGAGAACCCATAGTCCTGGATCTCTTCCTCGCTGACGACGCCGATATCGCAGTTACGCTGCTTGAAGATCCGGTTCTCGGTCAGCAGCCCGTCGATATCAGAGAGGACATTGGGGAATTCGATCGCCCATTCCTCGATATCGTCGATCAGCTCGTCCGGCAGATCCTGATGCACGCCGCCGGGGCGGAAGTAGGCCGCGTGAAGGCGGGCACCACAGGCGCGCTCGTAGAAGATCATCAGCTTCTCGCGCTCTTCAAAACCCCACAGAGGCGGGGTCAGCGCGCCAACGTCCATCGCCTGCGTGGTGACGTTCAGAAGGTGGTTCAGGATACGGCCGATTTCCGAGTACAAGACCCGGATCAGCGAGGCCCGGCGGGGCACTTCGACACCGCAGAGCTTTTCGATGGCCAGACACCATGCATGTTCCTGGTTCATCGGCGCCACATAGTCGAGGCGGTCGAAGTACGGCAGGTTCTGCAGGTAGGTGCGGCTTTCCATCAGCTTTTCGGTGCCGCGATGAAGCAGGCCGATGTGCGGATCGCAGCGTTCGACGATCTCACCGTCCAGTTCCAGCACCAGACGCAGCACGCCGTGCGCCGCCGGGTGCTGCGGGCCGAAGTTGATGTTGAAGTTGCGGATCTTCTGTTCGCCCGTCAGAGCGTCATCGAAACCTTTGGAGCCGTCCATCATTTCGCCCCCTCTTTTTCATCGCCGGGCAGGATGTATTCGGCACCCTCCCACGGAGACATGAAGTCAAACTGGCGGTATTCCTGCACCAGGCTCACGGGCTCATAGACCACGCGCTTTTGCGCCTCATCATAGCGGACCTCGGTATAGCCGGTGGTCGGGAAGTCCTTGCGTAGCGGGTGGCCACGGAAACCATAGTCGGTCAGGATGCGGCGCAGGTCCGGGTGGCCGGTGAAGAGGATCCCGAACATGTCGAAGACCTCGCGCTCGAACCAGTTGGCCGAGGGGTGCACATCGACGATCGAGGGCACCATTTCGTCCTCGCGCACAGAGACCCGCAGGCGGATGCGCTGGTTCTGGTACATCGACAGGAAGTGATAGACCACGTCGAACCGCTTGGCCCGTTCGGGGTAGTCGACCGCGGTGATGTCCACCAGGGTGGAAAACTTGCAGGTCGGATCGGTCTTCAGGAACTCGACCAGCTCGGCGATATTGGCGGGCGCCACATCCACGTTCAGCTCATCGTGGGTGACATCCCAGGACAGCACGCATTCGGTGCGCTTGGCGGCGATCTGCGATCCGAGTTCGTTCAGTGCTTCAGTCATCATCCATTCTCCAACCAAAGCCGATCAGCGGACCAGGGTGCCGGTGCGGCGGATCTTGCGTTGCAGCTGCATCAGACCATAAAGCAGCGCCTCTGCCGTCGGCGGGCAGCCGGGCACATAGACATCCACCGGAACGATGCGGTCACAGCCGCGCACAACCGAATAGCTGTAGTGATAGTAGCCACCGCCATTGGCGCAGGAGCCCATCGAGATCACGTAGCGCGGCTCGGGCATCTGGTCGTAGACCTTGCGCAGCGCGGGCGCCATCTTGTTGGTCAGCGTCCCGGCCACGATCATCACGTCCGACTGGCGCGGAGAGGCGCGCGGCGCGATGCCAAACCGTTCGGCGTCATAGCGGGGCATCGAGGTGTGCATCATCTCAACCGCGCAGCAGGCCAGACCAAAGGTCATCCAGTGCAGGGAGCCAGTGCGGGCCCAGTTGATGATGTCCTCGGCCGAGGTCAGCAGAAACCCCTTGTCCTGCAGTTCAGCGTTCAGGGCCTGGGTCACGACTTCCTTGTCGATGCCCGCCGTGTTGGCTCCGGTCATCACTCCCATTCCAGGGCCCCCTTCTTCCATTCATAGGCAAAGCCGGCTGTGAGCACGCCCAGGAACACCATCATCGACCAGAAGGCCACATCGCTGAGATCCGCAAAGCCCACGGCCCAGGGGAACAGGAAGGCGATTTCCAGATCGAAAATGATGAACAGAATCGACACCAGGTAAAACCGCACATCGAATTTCATACGGGCGTCATCGAAAGCGTTGAAACCACATTCGTAAGCGCTGACTTTTTCCGGGTCGGGGTTGCGCACCGCCAGCACAACGGCCGCCAGAATCAAAACAATTCCAAGACCGATGGCGACAGCCAGAAACACGAGGATCGGTAGGTATTCCCGCAACATCTCTTCCACGAGTGGCTCCTTTCCGCGCGCGCGAATTCTCGCGCGTCGTCAATTGGCGTGTTGACTTGGGCCGTGTCTACTCCCCTGCCCCCCTACCGTCAACACAGGCATTTGGTTTGGATTACCCTTACTTTAACAGCGCGGCGCAGGCACATCACATTGCCGCGCAAACGCATCAACATATGCGTATTTGTCTATATATTTCAAAAGATAAGCGCGCCCGAATTTCGGACGCGCCTGATCAAAATGCTCAACTTTTCGAGGCCGTGCAGAGCCCGCGCAAATCCCCCGCAAAACGGGCCTTCGGAGCCTGTCACTGCGGCTCCGAAAACGGTTTCTCAGGACTGCCAGCTGGGCTTGCGTTTCTCGAAGAACGCCGCGATCCCTTCCGAGGCCTCGCCACCTTCCCAGCGCGCCACCAGCGCCTCGATGGTGTGATCGATGGTGGCGTCATCCAGGCGCGGCCCCAGGTCGCGGGTCAGTTTCTTGGCCGCGGCAACCGCCCCCGGCGCGCAGGCCATGTAGGGCGCCACTTCCGCCTCGACCGCGTCGGCCAGTTGGTCGGAGGGAACGATTCTCGCCAGGAGGCCCAGATCCACCGCTTCGGCCGCGCCGAACAGACGCGCCGACATGAAGACGCGGCGGGCGCGCGCTTCGCCCATGCGGGCAATCACATAGGGGCCGATGGTGGCCGGGATCAGGCCCAGCTTGGTCTCGGTGAGGCCCATTTTCAGGCTATCGACACCGATCGCCACGTCGCAGACCGAGGCCATGCCGACACCACCGCCAAAGGCATTGCCCTGGATCGCGCCGATCAGGGGCTTGGGCAGGGTGTTCAGCAGCATCAGCATCTCGGCCAGAACGCGGGCCTCCTTGGCGCGGGTCTCGGCATCGGCGGTCATCTGCGCCTGCATCCAGCCCAGATCGCCGCCCGCGCAGAAACTCTTGCCCGCTCCGGTCAGCACCACCACGCGCACAGTATCGTCGGCGGCCAGATCCTGTGCGGCCTGTTTCAGCTCCAGCAGCATCTCGCCCGACATGGCATTGTGTTTCTCGGGCCGGTTCAGGGTCAGGGTTGCGACGCCGCGGTCGTCCGTTTCCAGGGTAATCGTGTTGAACATGGTTTCGCTCTCTTTCCTAATCCTGTCAGTCCGCCGTGCCGCGCATGGCACGGGCAATCCCGGCGGCCTCTGCCAGCACATCCGCATCAAGCCCGGTGTCATGGCCAAGCGCCGTCAGATGGGCGTGCACCGCCTCGGTCGCCACATTGCCTGCTGCCCCCGGCGCGTATGGGCAACCGCCCAGCCCGCCGACGGCAGCGTCGAACACCCGCACGCCCTGGGCCAGCGAGGCATCAATATTGGCAATCGCCCGCCCGGCGGTGTCGTGATAATGGCCGGCCAGTTTTTCAACCGGCACGCGGGATTTCACCGCCTCCAGCATTTTCGTGATCGTCTCGGGCCTGCCCTGGCCGATGGTATCCCCCAGCGAGATTTCATAGCAGCCGAGGTCAAACAGCCGCTCCGCCACCTCGGCCACCTTTTCGGGCGGGGTCGCGCCATCATAGGGGCAATCCGTCACGCAGGAGACATAGCCGCGCACCGGCAGGTCGATTGCCTTCGCCGCCTCAAGGATCGGCACGAAGCGTTCGATGCTTTCGGCGATGGTGGCGTTGATATTGGCCTTGGAGAACCCTTCGGAGGCCGCAGCAAAGACCGCGATCTCGTCCGCCTTGGCGGCCACCGCGTCCTCGTAGCCGCGCATGTTCGGGGTCAGCGCCGCATAGGAGACGCCCGGCGCGCGGGTGATACCGGCCAGCACCTCGCCACTGCCCGCCATCTGCGGCACCCATTTGGGAGAGACAAAGCTCGCCACCTCGATCCGGCGGAAGCCCGCGCGCGACAGGCAATCCACCAGCGCGATCTTCTCGGCGACGGGAATCGCCCGTTTTTCATTCTGCAGCCCGTCGCGCGGACCCATCTCGAAAATTTCAACGCTGTGCGTCATGGCGCGCCCTCCCTTGGCGATCCGGCCAACTCACCCGCCCTGGCGACAGACTGCCGCCAAGGCTTTTGCTTTTCTACTGAAGATCAGTCTTCCGCTGCGTCGAGGCGCACCAGCGCCGCGCCGGCCTCCACCTGATCGCCAGCGGCGGCCAGAACCTCGGCGACGGTGCCATCACGCGCAGCCAAGAGCGAATGCTCCATCTTCATGGCTTCGAGAATGGCAAGACGGTCGCCCTCTTTCACCTCTTGGCCTGCTTCGGCAAAGACGGCCTTCACAAGACCCGGCATCGGCGCTTCGATCACGTTCATGTCCCCGCCAGCGACAGAGGCCCGATCCAGCGGATCGATGACATCGAACTGAATGCCGTAGCCATCGAAGACAGTGATTGTGTTCTCCGCCTGGGAGGTCGGCGGCAGTCGGTCACCCCCCAGAACCCAAGCACCACCGATGCGGTTTGCCATGACCTGATCCTCGCCGATGACCCAGACCTGGCGATCCGGCCCGTCCGCTTCGACCATGGCTTCAAACGCCTCGCCCTCGTAGCTGAGGTGAACCGAGCGATGCAGGTCGGACCACAGCGTAAACCCTGTGTCCCAAGCGGTGTCGATCAGGCCAAGCGCCTGCATGGCTGCGGCGGCCTTATGCGCGGGTGTCACCTCTGGCGCCTGCACCAGCTGGTCGAGGTCCCGTGCAATCAGGCCGGTGTCCACCTCCCCTGCCGAGAACCCGTCATGCGCGGCCAGCGCGCCGAGGAAGGCAAGGTTGGTCACGGTGCCACCCACCTGCGTTTCCGCCAGCGCCTGTGACAGGCGCGACAGGGCGACCGCGCGGGTGGGACCATGCACGATCACCTTTGAGATCATCGGATCATACCAGGGGCTGATCGTGTCCCCTGCCCGCACGCCGCTGTCGGCGCGGCAGCTGGCCGGGAATTGCAGATGCGTCAGCGTGCCGGTCGCGGGCAGGAAGCCCTTCGGTACGTCCTCGGCATAAAGGCGCGCTTCGAAGGCATGGCCGGTGATGGTCAGTTCACCCTGCTGTTTCGGCAGGCTTTCACCCGACGCCACGCGCAGCTGCCATTCCACCAGATCGACGCCGGTGATCAGTTCGGTGACCGGGTGCTCCACCTGCAGGCGGGTGTTCATCTCCATGAACCAGAACCCGTCGGGGCGCAGACCATTCGACCCATCGACGATGAATTCCACCGTACCGGCGCCCTTGTAGCCAATCGCCTCGGCGGCGCGCACACCGGCGCGGCCCATGGCCTCGCGCATCTCTTCGGTCATGCCGGGCGCGGGCGCCTCCTCGATGACCTTCTGGTGACGACGCTGCAGCGAGCAGTCGCGCTCGAACAGGTGCACCGCCGTGGTGCCATCGCCAAAGACCTGCACCTCGATATGGCGGGGCTGCTGGATGTATTTCTCGATCAGCACATCCGGGTTGCCAAAGGCCGTGGTGGCTTCGCCTTGTGCGCTTTTAAGCGCTTCCATGAAGTCCCCGGCACGCTCCACCAGGCGCATGCCCTTGCCGCCGCCACCGGCGACCGCCTTGATCAGCACAGGGTAGCCGATGGCATCGGCCGCACCTGACAGATGCTCGGGATCCTGGTTCTTGCCGTGATAGCCGGGCACGACGGGCACGCCCGCCTCCTCCATCAGCGCCTTGGCGGCGTCTTTCAGGCCCATCTTGCGGATCGCATCCGCCGAGGGGCCGATGAAGGTGAGGCCAGCCGCCTCGACCGCGTCCACGAACTCGGGGTTTTCCGACAGGAAGCCATAGCCGGGATGGATTGCCTGGGCGCCGGTCGCCTTAGCGATGGCGATGATCTCATCCCCCAGAAGGTAGCTGTCGGCGGGCGCCGAACCGGTGCCGATGTGGCAGGCCTCATCCGCCATCGCCACATGTTTCGACGCGCGGTCGGCGTCTGAGTAGATGGCCACGGTCTTCACGCCCATGGCGCGAGCGGTTTCCATGACGCGGCAGGCGATCTCGCCCCGGTTTGCGATCAGAATTTTGTCAAACATGGTTCGTCCTCACATCCGGAACACGCCAAAGCGCGTGTCTTCAATCGGGGCATTCAAAGCGGCGCTCAGCGACAGGGCCAGCACCTCGCGGGATTTGCGCGGGTCGATGATGCCATCGTCCCAAAGCCGCGCCGAGGCATAGAGCGGATGGCTCTGTTCCTCGAACATCTCGATGGTGGGGCGCTTGAATTCGGCCTCTTCCTCGGCCGACCATGCCCCGCCCTGGCGTTCGATGGCGTCGCGTTTCACCGTTGCCAGAACGCCTGCCGCCTGTTCGCCGCCCATCACCGAAATGCGGCTGTTCGGCCAGGTCCACAGGAAGCGCGGCTGATAGGCGCGCCCCGACATGCCGTAGTTGCCCGCGCCAAAGGAGCCGCCGACCAGCATCGTCACCTTGGGTACATTGGTCGTCGCCACCGCCGTCACCATCTTGGCGCCGTGGCGGGCGATGCCTTCGTTCTCGTACTTGCGGCCCACCATGAAGCCGGTGATGTTCTGCAGGAAGACCAGCGGGATCTTGCGCTGGGAGCAGAGTTCGACGAAATGCGCGCCTTTCTGCGCGGCCTCTGAGAACAGCACACCGTTGTTGGCGATGATCCCCACCGGGCAGCCCTTCACATGGGCAAAGCCGGTCACCAAGGTCTCACCAAAGCGCGGCTTGAACTCGTCAAAGCGCGAGCCATCCACCAGACGCGCGATCACCTCGCGGATGTCATAGGGCGTGCGCAGATCGCCGGGCACCACGCCGAGGATCTCCTCGGGGTCATAGGCGGGTTCTTCCGGGGAGGCCCAGTTCACCGTGAGGGGCTTGGTGATGTTGAGCGACTGCACCGCGCGGCGCGCCAGCGCCAGCGCATGGGCGTCATCCTCGGCCAGATAGTCGGCCACGCCAGAGAGGCGCGTATGCACATCGCCACCGCCCAGATCCTCGGCGCTGACCACCTCTCCGGTGGCCGCCTTCACCAGCGGCGGGCCGGCCAGGAAGATGGTGCCCTGTTCCTTGACGATGATGGTGACATCCGACATCGCGGGCACATAGGCGCCGCCCGCCGTACAGGAGCCCATGACCACGGCGATCTGCGGGATGCCCTTGGCCGACATGCGCGCCTGATTGTAGAAGATCCGGCCAAAGTGGTCGCGGTCCGGGAAGACCTCGTCCTGGTTGGGCAGGTTGGCCCCGCCAGAGTCCACCAGATAGATGCACGGCAGGCGGTTTTCCTCGGCGATCTCCTGCGCGCGCAGGTGTTTCTTCACAGTCATCGGATAATAGGTGCCGCCCTTCACGGTGGCGTCGTTGCAGACCACCATCACCTCTTGCCCGTGCACCCGGCCAATGCCCGCAATGACGCCCGCCGCAGGGGCGGCACCGTCATACATGTTGTGGGCCGCCGTCGCGCCGACCTCAAGGAAGGGAGAGCCCGGATCCAAGAGGTTCGCCACCCGCCGACGCGGCAGCATCTTGCCCCGGCTTTCGTGGCGGGCGCGGGATTTCTCGCCGCCGCCCATGCGCGCCGCCTCTGCCGCCGCATCGATCTGCGCCAGCGCCTCAAGATGCGCGGCCTTATTGGCCTTGAACCCTTCGGAAGAGGGCATTGCCTTGGATTGAAGTTTCATTCGGAAGACTCCTGTTCAGCGGCCGCGCGGGCCTTCAACTCTTTGCGGATCACCTTGCCGGTCACGGTCATCGGCAGAGCGTCCAGAAATGCGATTTCGCGGGGGTAGGAATAATGGGCCAGACGGTCCTTGACGTAGTCCTGCAGCTCTTTCTCCGTCGCTGTAGCGCCCTCTTTCAGCACCACATAGGCCTTGACGATCTCGGTGCGCATCGGGTCGGGCTTGCCGACGACGCCGACCGTGGCGACGCTTGGATGGGTCAGCAGGCAATCCTCAATCTCGGCCGGGCCGATGCGATAGCCGGAGGAGGTGATCACATCATCCTCGCGGCCCACGAAGCGCAGGTAATCGCCCTCCCAGATGCCGCGATCGCCGGTCACCAGCCAGTCGCCGTGGAATTTCTCCGCCGTCTCCTTGGGGCGGTTCCAGTATTCCAGCATCATCGAGGCAGAGCCGCGCCGGATGGCCACATCGCCCTCCTGATCGGTGGGGTTGCCATCCGCGTCGATCACGGCGACCTGATGCCCCGGCACCGCCTTGCCGATGCAGCCCGGACGCGGTGCAAAATCCACGCCGCAGGAGGAGGCAACCATGTTGCATTCCGTCTGCCCGTAGAATTCGTTGATCGTAAGGCCGAATGCCTCCTGCCCCCAGGCGAGCATCTCGGCCCCCAAGGGCTCACCGCCCGAGGCGACCGAGCGCAGGCCGGGAACGGCCTTGCCAGCGGCCTTCAGCATGCGCAGTGCCGTCGGCGGGAAGAAGATATTGCGCACGCCGCCACGCGCGATCAGATCGACGCAGGCCTCAGGCGTGAATTTGTCGAGCCGCGCGGCAACCACCGGCACGCCCAGCGCCAGACCGGGCATCAGGACGTCGAACAAGCCACCGATCCAGGCCCAATCCGCCGGGGTCCAGATGCAATCACTCGGCTGGCCCAGATGATCGTGGCTGATGGCAACACCTGGCAGGTGACCGGTCAGCACCCGATGGGCATGCAGCGCGCCCTTGGGGCTGCCGGTGGTGCCGGAGGTATATATAAGGACAGCGGGCGTTTCCGAGGTGGTCTCGGCAAAGGGGACCGGAGCGCCCGCGACGCCTGCCTCCTGCACCATCACCGCCTCGGCCAGATCACCCAGCAGCAGCGCGCCCTCGGGGTCGGTCAGCACGAAACGCACCCCCGCATCGCCCGCGCGCGAAGCCAGCGCATCGTGTTTGAACAGCTTGAACAGCGGCACCGATATGGCGCCGACCTTCCAGATCGCCAGATGGGCCGCAGCGCACCAGGGCGATTGGCTCAGGAGAACCCCGACGCGGTCGCCCGGCTTGATCCGCGACAGGAGATAGCGCGCCAGCCCGTCGACCATTTCCGACAGTTCAGCATATGAGATGTCTCGCCGTTCAGGCCCGGTCAGATCAATCAGCGCGCAGGCTTCGGGATCGTGATCCAGGGCCTGCGCCGCTATGTTCAGCCCCTGCGGCACATCCCAGCGCCCCTCAGGCGTCAATCCAGGCGAATGGTCCATCTTCCCCATGCTCAGCCCTTCCCAAAACGCATAGCTGCTATGCGGTTTTTTTCAGTCATTTCAGCGACAAAGCCGGAGGCAAGTTGACTCAGATCAGAGACTCCGCCGCAGCCCGGGCGCATAAGGGCGTCAATCACTACAAAGAAGGGACGCCCCCCATGATGAAACGCATCGCAACCGCTCTTGCCCTGTCCACCGCGCTTGCCGCGCCTGCCTTTGCACAGTCGCAGGGCGATTGGACCTTTGGCGCCGGTATCATCAACGTGAACCCCAAATCCGACAACGGCACCCTTGCGGGCGCTGCCGCAACGCTCAACGACGACACGCAGATCTCGCTCACGGTCGAATACTTCATCCGCGACAACCTTGGCATCGAACTGCTGGCCGCAACCCCGTTCGAGCATGATATCGCGCTCGCGGGCGCCTATGCGGGCACCACCAAGCAACTGCCGCCCACCCTGTCGCTGAACTACCACTTCCCCACCAAGGGCAAGATCAAGCCCTTCTTGGGGGTCGGCCTGAACTACACCACCTTCTTTGAGGAAAGCTCGCCCCTGGGCACGCTCTCCCTGGATGACAGCTGGGGTCTGGCGCTGAACGCCGGTGCGGACTGGCAGGTGTCGGACAACGGAGCGCTGCGCCTCAATGTGCGCTACATCGATATCGACAGCGAAGCCTTCCTGAACGGCGCCTCGATCGGCACCGCCGAGATTGATCCGCTGATTGTGGGTGTAGCCTACGTCCACCGCTTCTGATCCCCTGATCCGGTTTTCGGGCGGGCCGCCAAGCCTGCCCGAACCACAAAGAAGCCCGCGCGCCTTCCCTCGGTCGCGCGGGCGTTCTGTTTTTACATGGTGCCCATCAGCTCGCGGCCGATCAGCATCCGGCGGATTTCCGAGGTGCCCGCGCCGATCTCCATCAGCTTGGCATCGCGGAAGATCCGGCCAACAGGGTTATCGCTGAGGTAACCGGCACCACCAAAGGCCTGCACCGCCTGATGCGCCTGCACCATCGCCTGCTCAGAGGCATATAGGCAGCAGGCCGCCGCATCCTGGCGCGTCACCGTGCCGGCATCGCAGGCCTTGGCCACCTCGTAGATATAGGCCCGCGCCGAGTTCATCGCCGTGTACATATCGGCGATCTTGCCCTGCATCAGCTGGAAGTTCCCGATCGGCTGGCCGAACTGCTTGCGCTCTTTCATGTAGGGCATCATCTCGTCCATGCAGGCCGCCATGATACCGGTGCCGATCCCGGCCAGAACAACGCGCTCGTAGTCGAGGCCGGACATCAGAACCTTGACGCCCTTGCCCTCTTCACCCAGCACGTTTTCAAACGGCACTTCGCAGTCTTCAAAGATCAGCTCGGCGGTGTTGGAGCCACGCATGCCCAGCTTGTCGAAGTGCACCGAGGTCGAGAACCCCTTGAATTCCTTTTCGATCAGGAAGGCGGTGATGCCCTTGGAGCCCGCTTCGGGGTCGGTCTTGGCATAAACCACCAGGGTGTCGGCGTCGGGGCCGTTGGTGATCCAGTACTTGTTGCCATTGAGACGGTAATGATCGTTGCGCTTTTCGGCGCGCAGGGACATCGAGACCACATCGGAACCGGCGCCCGCTTCGGACATGGCCAGGGCGCCCACATGTTCGCCGGAAATCAGGCGCGGCAGGTATTTCTGCTTCTGCTCCTCATTGGCGTTCAGCTTGATCTGGTTGACGCAGAGGTTGGAATGCGCGCCATAGGACAGCGAAACGGATGCGCTGGCGCGGGCGATTTCCTCGACCGCGATGGTATGGGCCAGGTAGGACATGCCCGCGCCGCCGAACTCTTCGGGAACCGTGATGCCAAGCAGGCCGAGATCGCCCATCTCTTTCCACAGCTCGGCGGGGAATTCGTTCTTCTGGTCGATCTCCTGCGCCATGGGCTTGACGCGCTCCTGCGCCCAGCGGTGCACCATATCGCGCAGCGCATTCACATCTTCACCCAGATCAAAGGTCATGCTTGCGTTGAACATCCCGCGTCTCCTCCCGAGTCATCGCGAATTATTTGAACATGCGTTCATTTATCACCATCACCCCCTTCTCCGTCAAGCACCTGATCATCCAAAAGCGCATTTCCGGCAGCTTGGCGCCGACCCACCGATGGTATCACAGGGATCCTCTGCCCCGCCTGCACCCTTGGTGAAATACCCGCAGCAAGCGATGGACAGGCGCCCATCGCGCCCCTATCCTTGGGCGCAACCCATTATGATCGCGAAAAAAACCAAGCCCCGCCCGATGAGCAAGATCGTCCTTCATCTCAAAGCGAGCGACCTGCAAAATGGCTTTCGCGGTCGTCACCTTGAGTTTTATCGCATCCTGAACGACCTGATGGCGGCCCATGGCATTCAGGTCGAAAGCCGCCAACGCGACGGCGATATCCGCATCGGCACGCGGGAATGTCCGGACGACCGCTTTGACGACGGCAACCTGCACATCATTGATGATCGCTCGCTGAGGGCGCCCAATGTGCTCAATGCAGGCGCGGCCTATTTCTGGCGGTTCTGGCAGCTGGATCCCCAAGGCGTGAAGGCCTTCAGTTCAACCGGCACCGCGTCCTATGACCCTGCCGAGATGCCGCTGCGCCGGGCGCAGAGCTTCTTTGACAATATGCTCAAACGCTATGTGCAGTCCCGCAAATCGAAATATGCCCAGCCTGACGCCCCGCAGCGGTTTCCAAAGGATGCGATCTCCGTCTTCTACCAGGGCGATTATCCCGTCACCTCCGGCGCCACATCGACCACGGATATCGAGATGCTGAAGGCGGTTCAGGCCGGTGCCGGGGACCGACCCATCCTCGTCAAGCCACACCCGCTGGCCAGCCGCATCCCGGATATCGCCGAAACCCTGTCCCTGGCCGAGACAGACAGCCGGATCACTGTGACCGACGCCAATGTGCATGACATCCTCAGCGCCTGCTGCGTCACGGTTTCGATCAACTCGACCGTCGCCCTTGAAGGCTTCCTGCACCGAAAGCCCGCGATCCTGTTTGGCCGCTCGGACTTTCACCACCTGGCAGGCCAGGTGCACGACCCGCAGGAGTTTGCCACCGTGTTTGGTCGGGAACGTGAGCGCGACGAAGGCTATGAGCAATTCCTGGCCTGGTATTTCCTCAAGAGGTGCCTGCCGCTCAACAGTGCCCGCCTGGAACAGCGGATCTGGCAGATCTTCTCCGATGCGGGCTTTCCGCAATCCCGCTTTATGTGACAGCTTTGCCCTGAAAAACCGCGCCGACCTCGGCGCGGATGATGCGGGCAATCTGGGCGCAGTCTTCCAGAGAAAAGGTCAGAGGCACCCGCATATCGATGATCCCGGCCAGAATTCGGTCGCTGTTGGGCAGCGCGGGGGCCTCGGCGTAGCGCCAGCTGTCATAGCGCGAGGTAAAAGCAACCGGTTCCGGGGTGCCGAACCACTTCAGCTCCACCCCACGATCCGCGCAACGCCGCAGCACCTCCTGCACCCGCTCCGCCGCCCAGTCGAGCAGCAGGAACTGGATCGAGGAACCGACGTAAACCTCCGCTTCCGGGCGTTCCACCACGGTCAGACCGGGCGTGCCACGCAGACCCGCCTCGACCGTGCGGTAGCGCTCGTTCCAGCGCGCCACCTGCGCCTGCAGATCGCGCAGCTGCGGCCGCAGGATGGCCGCGCGCAGATTGTCCATCCGCCCCGAGATATTGGGGGTCTCGTATTTCACCTGCTCGAAAACTTCGGGATCCGGCGCCGCCAGATGCCGCCCATAAAGCATATAGGAGCCCGACAGCATGATCGCTCGCGCGGCAAGCTCAGCATCGTCTGTGATCAGCAAGCCGCCCTCGCCCGAATTCACATGCTTGTAGGTCTGGCAGGAGTAGCAGCCCACCGCCCCGTGCCGCCCTGAAGGCACACCGTTCCAGGCCGCCCCCATGGTATGGGCGCAATCCTCGATCACGGTGATCCCGGCTGCGTTGCAGATCTCCATCAGCCGGTCCATGTCGCACAGATGGCCACGCATATGGCTCAGCATCAGGACACGCGCCTGATCCGCCTTGGCCGCAAGATCCTCCAAATCGATGGTAAGGTCTTCACTCACATCCACATAGACGGGCGTTGCCCCTACGGCGGCGATGGAGCCCGGCACCGGTGCCAGGGTAAAGGCATTGGTCAGCACCCGATCGCCATGCCCCACGCCGACAGCCCGCAGCGCCGTTGCCAGCGCATAGCCGCCCGAGGCCACCGCCAGGCAGTATTTCGCCCCCATCTGATCGGCGAATTCACGTTCCAGCAACGCGGTCTCGCCCACTTCGCCTTCCGCCACATTATAGCGGTGCAGGCGCCCGTGGCGCATCACCTCCACCGCCGCGGCAATCGCCTCGTCGGGGATGGGTTCCTGCTGGGTGAAACTGCCGGTGAAAATCTCGCTCATGCTGTGTTTGTGAGCCTGCCCCGCCCCATGGTCAAGGGGGAAGCCACGTCCAGCTGCGCCCGTCAGGGCAGCAGGTCGGCAACCAGCCCCGGCAGATCCTCATAACGATGCAACAGCGCTTCGGGTTTCAGCGCCGCCATATCCTCGCCCGAGGGGCCGAATGTGACCAGTACCGAGGGCACCCCCGCCGCCGCCGAGGTATTGCGGTCGGTGTCGCTGTCACCGATCAGGATGGTGCGCGCAGGGTCACCGCCTGCCCGCCGCGCCGCCTCGAACAGGGGGGCAGGATCGGGTTTGCGCACGGGCAGCGTATCCGCCCCCACGAGCGAGGCAAAGGCATCGCGCACGCCCAAGGACCGCATCAGCTGCTCGGCCAGCGCCTCGGGCTTGTTGGTGCAGATGCCGACGCCATAGCCTGCGGTTTTCAGCGCCTCGACCGCGTCCATCGCGCCGGGATAGAGGAAGGTATGCAGGTCGATCGCCTCGCGGTAGGCCTCCAGCAGGACGGGGTAATAATCTTCGACCATGGTCTCCTGATATGCGCCGACGCGTTTCAACCCCTCGGTCAGCATCCGCTTGCCGCCACGCAGGGCGATGCCCGCATCACCGGGCTGGGTCAGCACATCACCATGCCCCATCTGGCGGAAACAGGCATTGGCCGCCGCCAGAAGATCCCCCGAGGTATCGGCCAGAGTTCCGTCCAGATCGAAGATCACCGTTCGCATATTGCCCCCTTTCGGCGCATTTCCGCCGCATGATGTTGCAAGCCGCAACCTAGTTTGATGGCCGAATGGCTTGCGCGCCTTTTGTTAGCGGATAAAACGGGGGCGCTGAAAAGACAAAGAGAAACATCACATGAGCACAGCCCTCGTCATCCTGGCCGCAGGCAAAGGCACGCGGATGAATTCGGACCTGCCCAAGGTTCTCCACCCCATCGCGCAGGCGCCGATGCTGGAACATGCCATGGCGGCGGGCCGCGCTTTGGAGCCCGAGCGGATCGTGGTCGTCGCGGGACATGGCGCCGAGGACGTGCGCGCCGCAGTGGCCGAGTTCAACGAGAGCGCCGAAGTCGTGCTGCAGGACGAACAGCTTGGCACCGCCCATGCGGTGGATCAGGCGCGGGGTGCGCTGGCGGGGTTCGGCGGCGATGTGGTGGTTCTTTACGGCGACACGCCTTTTGTCAGCGGCGACACCATCGCGCGCATGATCGAGGCGCGCGCAGAGGCCGATCTGGTGGTTCTGGGGTTCGAGGCCGCCGATCCCGGCCGCTATGGGCGGCTGGTGATGGAAGGCGACAGCCTGGAGCGCATCGTGGAGTTCAAGGACGCCAGCGAAGCCGAGCGCGCGATCACCTTCTGCAATTCCGGCCTGATGGCCTGCGCCTCGCCCGTTATGTTCGAGCTGATCACGCAGGTGGGCAACGAAAACGCCTCGGGCGAATACTACCTCACGGATCTGGTGGCATTGGCCCGCGCCAAGGGCCTGCGCGTCACTGCCGTGGCCTGCGACGAGAGCGAAACGCTCGGCATCAATTCGCGCGCCGAACTGGCTCGTGCCGATGCGCTGTTCCAGACCCGCGCCCGTGCCGAGGCGCTGGAGAACGGTGTAACACTGATGGCCCCCGAAACCATCTATTTCGCCTTTGACACGGTGGTGGGTCGTGACACGGTGATCGAACCCAACGTGGTCTTCGGCCCCGGTGTGACGGTGGAAAGCGGCGCCCTGATCCGCGCCTTTTCGCATCTGGAGGGCTGCCATGTCAGCCGTGGCGCCAAGGTCGGCCCCTACGCCCGCCTGCGCCCCGGCGCCGAGCTGGCCGAGGACACCCATATCGGCAACTTCGTCGAGATCAAGAACGCCGAAATCAAGGCGGGCGCCAAGGTCAATCACCTGTCTTACGTCGGCGATGCCTCGGTCGGCGAAGCCACCAATATCGGAGCGGGCACGATCACCTGCAACTACGACGGCGTGATGAAGCACCGCACCGAGATCGGCGCGCGCGCCTTCATCGGATCGAACACCCTCCTGGTCGCCCCGGTGCGTGTCGGCGATGAGGCGATGACCGCCAGCGGTACCGTGGTCACCAAGAACGTCGATGACGGAGATCTGGCGATCTCGCGCAGCGCCCAGGAAAACAAGCCGGGGCGGGCGCGCAAACTGATGGACATGCTGCGCGCCAAGAAGGCCCGCAAGGCAAAAGGAGCCGAGTAATGTGCGGTATCGTCGGAGTTCTTGGTAATCATGAGGCAGCCCCGCTGCTGGTGGAGGCGCTGAAGCGGCTGGAATATCGCGGCTATGACAGCGCCGGGATTGCCACCATCAACGAGGGCAAGCTGGGGCGGCGCCGCGCCGTGGGCAAGCTGGTGAACCTCAGCGATCTGCTGGTGCATGACCCCCTGCCCGGAAAATCCGGCATCGGTCACACCCGCTGGGCCACCCATGGCGCGCCTTCGGTGGGCAATGCCCATCCCCATCGCGCCGGCGCCGTCGCCGTGGTGCACAATGGCATCATCGAGAATTACCGCGATCTGCGCGCCGAACTGGCCCAGGCGGGGATCAAGTTCCAGACCGAAACCGATACCGAAACCGTCGCCCTGATGACCGAACACTACATGCAGGGCGGGCTTGCCCCGGCCGAGGCGGCGCAGAAAACCCTGTCACGTCTGGAGGGGGCCTTTGCCCTCGCCTTCCTGTTCGACGGCGAAGAAGACCTGATGATCGCCGCCCGCAAGGGTTCTCCGCTGGCAATCGGCCACGGGACGGGCGAGATGTTCGTGGGCTCTGACGCCATCGCGCTGGCCCCGCTGACCGACCGGATCACCTATCTGGAAGAAGGCGATTGCGCCGTGCTGACCCGCACCAGCCTGGAAATCCGCGACGCAAACGGCAAACTGGCCAACCGCGCCATAAAGACCATCCAGATCGACGCCACGCTGGTGGACAAGGGCGGCCACAAGCATTTCATGGCCAAGGAAATCGCCGAGCAGCCCACCGTCATTGCCGAAGCCATTCGCCACTACCTACCGGTGGGAGAAGACGCGGTGCATCTCCCCGGCGAAGGCATCGACTTCACCCAGATCGACCGGCTGACTCTGGTGGCCTGCGGCACCGCCTTCTATGCCTGTCTCACAGCGAAATACTGGTTTGAAAAACTGGCGCGCATTCCGGTCGAGGTCGATATCGCATCTGAATTCCGCTATCGCGAACCGCCGATCCCGGCGCGCACGGCAGCGCTGTTCGTCTCCCAATCGGGCGAGACCGCCGACACACTGGCCGCGCTGCGCTATTGCCAGGGCAAGGCAGACCGCATCCTGTCGGTGGTCAATGTCCCCGAAAGCTCCATCGCGCGCGAAAGCGACCTGGCGCTGCCGATCCACGCGGGCGTCGAAATCGGCGTTGCCTCGACCAAGGCGTTCACCTGCCAGCTGAGCGTCCTTCTGATGCTGGCGCTGAAGGCCGCGACCGACCGGGGCGAGATCAGCGACGAGGACCTGCAGGCGCATATCTCCGCCCTGCGCGGTCTGCCCAATGTGCTGTCTTCGGCGCTGGAGCAAAACGAGGCGATCCGGCAAGCCTCGCTGAAACTCAGCGAAGCCCGCGATGTGCTGTTCCTGGGCCGCGGGTTGATGTTCCCGCTGGCGCTGGAAGGGGCGTTGAAGCTGAAGGAGATCAGCTATATCCACGCCGAGGCCTATGCCTCGGGCGAGTTGAAACACGGGCCGATCGCCCTGATCGACGCCAATATGCCGGTGGTGGTGCTGGCGCCGCGTGACGACCTGTTCGACAAATCCGTGTCCAACATGCAGGAGGTCATGGCGCGCAAGGGCAAAGTGATGCTGGTCTCGGACGCCGAGGGCCTGGCCGAAGCCGGTGACGAGGTCTGGCAGGCGATCCGCATGCCACAGGTCCACGACAGCCTGTCGCCGATCCTTTACGCCCTGCCCGCCCAGATGCTGGCCTATCACACCGCCGTGGCCAAGGGCACCGATGTGGACCAGCCGCGCAACCTGGCAAAATCCGTGACGGTGGAATAACTCATGACCCTGGCAGAGGCGCTGGAGCAGATGGAGGCCCTGATAGAGCCGGGCCGCGCGGACCAGATGGCCGCCTATCACAAACAGGCCCGCAGTGTTCTTGGCATTCCCAACCCGGCCCTCAACGATCTCACCAAGCGCTGGCGGCAGTCCTTGTCGGTCGAAGAGCGCGTCACCCTGGCTGGCGCGCTCTGGGACACCGACATATTCGAAGCCCGCATTGCGGCGGCCAAGCTGCTGACCCAGGCGCGTATCAAGGGGGACGCGGCCGCGTGGCAGCTGATCGCCTCCTGGGTGCCCCAGTTTGACAGCTGGGCGATTGCCGATCATGTCTGCATGACGGCCCAGAAACGGTTGGTCGCCGACCCCTCCCGGCTTGACGAGGTCGAAAGCTGGACGCAGTCCGATCACATGTGGACCCGCCGCGCCGCCCTGGTCGCGACCCTGCCCTGGGCCAAGCTGAACAATATCAAACCCGAAGATCAGGCGCGAAGAACCCGCATCCTGAACTGGGCCGCGTCCTATGTGCCCGACCGGGACTGGTTCATGCAGAAAGCCATTGCCTGGTGGCTGCGCGACCTCAGCAAACACGAGGCCGAAGCCACCCGCGCCTTTCTTGCCGCCCATGGAAAGGATATGAAGCCCTTCGCGCGCAAGGAAGCCGGGAAATACCTGCAGAACTCTGTGCCAGAGGCAGACTAGGCTAGTTCGCCGGGCGCACCTGCAGCTCCACCAGTTCGGTCAGGGGCACGCCAAGCGCCCGCATTGCCGCGATGGAGACCCGCGCGCTGCCTGCGCTTGGCGAGGGCTTCAGGGTCACGACAACCTCGGCACCACTGGCGCTGCGCAACAGGGCCTTTTGTTCATTGCTGACAAGGGATGTCTCCATCCAAAGGCCCGGCACTGCCGGATCCCCCAGCGAGGCAACCACCTGCTTGGAGCCGGTAAAGACCGTTTCCGGGGCAATCTCCTGTTCGGGCGTTTCCTCGACAAGGTCGGGAACATCCAGGGCGCCGCCGGTTGCATCCAGTGGCGCCTGTGGCCCCGCCGGTGTTGCCGGTGCCGCCACGGGTGCGGGCGGCTCTTTCTTGAGGCTCGGCAATGTTGGAAAGGCAATGTCTCCGCAGCCGCCAAGCAACAGCACAGACAGGACAGAAGATGTGAAAAATGTCATACGCATGGGGCAAACCTACGTCCCCATCCGCCCCGTGACCAGACGCAAAATCGGCCTTCGGTTAAGGAAAACACACTCTCCCCTTGCCGGAGCGCAAAGCGCGCTTTACCTATTCTGCCATGACTGCTCCGCTGATTGATCCTTTCGCCCGCGCCATCACCTACCTGCGCGTCTCGGTGACCGACCGCTGCGATTTCCGCTGCGTCTATTGCATGTCGGAAAACATGACCTTTCTGCCCAAGAAGGAACTCCTGACGCTGGAAGAGCTGGACCGTCTCTGCTCCACCTTTGTCGGCATGGGCGTGGAAAAGCTGCGTATCACCGGCGGCGAACCCCTGGTGCGGCGCGATATCATGACCTTCTTCCGTGCGATGACGCGGCACCTGGACAGCGGCGCATTGAAAGAGCTGACGCTCACCACCAATGGTTCGCAGCTGGAGAAATACGCCCAGGAGCTGTTCGAAGCGGGCGTGCGCCGGGTCAATGTCTCGCTGGATACGCTGGACGAGCAGAAATTCGCGGATGTGACGCGCTGGGGCCGCCTGCCGCAGGTGCTGCGCGGCATCGATGCCGCCCAGAAAGCAGGTCTCAGGATCAAGATCAACGCGGTGGCGCTGAAAGGCTTCAACGAACCCGAACTTCCCCAGATCACCCGCTGGTGTGCCGAGCGCGACATCGACCTCACCTGGATCGAGGTCATGCCCATGGGCGATATCGGCAACGAGGACCGGCTGGATCAGTATTGGTCGCTGAAGGACGTGCGCCGCGAGTACGAGAACCACTACACCGTCACCGATCTGGCCGAACGCACCGGCGGCCCGGCCCGCTATGTGCGTCTGGAGGAGACGGGCCAGAAGATCGGCTTCATCACCCCGCTCAGCCATAATTTCTGCGAAAGCTGCAACCGGGTGCGCCTCACCTGCACGGGCGAACTTTACATGTGCCTCGGGCAGGAAGACATGGCCGATCTGCGCGCGCCGCTACGCGATCACCCCGGTACCGAGGCCCCGCTGGAAGAGGCGATCCGCGCCGCCATCAACCTCAAGCCCAAGGGCCATGATTTCGATTACTCCCGGCAGAAGCCCGGCGGGCAGATGTCCCGCCACATGAGCCATACCGGCGGCTGAGATGACCAGCCGGACCTCGGGCGGCGCGGCTACGCCCCTGTTTTACGCCTATCGCGCCATTACCGCGCTGATTGCGCCCTTGGCCTATCGCAAGGTGGCTGCAAAACTGGCCGCGCAAGGTGTTGCCGAGGCGCGCCAGCGTGAACGCCTGGGGCATGCCAGCCTGCCGCGCCCGGTACTGCCCCCCGACGCACCCTTGATCTGGTTTCACGGCGCCTCGGTCGGGGAAAGCCAGGCTGCCATGACCCTGATCAACCGTCTGTCCGAACGCCTGCCACAGGCGCGGTTCCTGCTGACCTCGGGCACGGCGACCTCTGCCGCGCTGGCCGCAAAACGCCTGCCGGGCAATGCCATGCACCAATTCGCGCCCCTGGACGCCGCAGCGCCGGTGCGCCGCTTCCTTGCGCATTGGCGCCCGGATGCGGGGATCTTTGTGGAAAGTGAGCTGTGGCCGGTGACGCTGGCAGCAGCCCAGAAGACCGGTACGCGGCTGGCTCTGGTCAATGCCCGCATCTCCGCGCGTTCGGTCAAGGGCTGGCAGAAACGCGCCGCCACGGCCCGTTTCATCCTGTCCCGATTTGATCTGCTGCTGAGCCAGAATGACCAGATGGCCCAGACCCTGATTGCATTGGGCGCTGATCCGGCACGGGTTCTGCCTGGCGGCAACCTCAAGGCCGGCGCACCGCCCCTGCCGGTGGACGAAACTGCCCTAACAGCTCTGCGCGGCGCTCTGAGAGATCGCCCGGTCTGGATTGCCTCCTCGACCCACGAGGGCGAAGAAGAGACGATCCTCTCTGCCCATAACGCCCTTTTGAAGCAGCACCCTGACCTCTGCCTGGTACTGATCCCGCGCCACCCTGAGCGTGCGGATGAGATCCTCGGGCTGATCGATGCCGCGGGTCTGACATCTGCGCGCCGCAGCACGGGCGAGGCACTTACCCCGCAGGCCCAAGTCTATCTTGCTGACACACTGGGAGAGCTCGGCACCTTTTATGCGCTCTCCCCGATCGTGTTCCTGGGCGGCTCGCTGCGGCCCATCGGCGGGCATAATCCCTTCGAGGTCGCCAGTGCAGGCGCCGCCGTGATCACCGGCCCCGGCACCAGCAATTTCTCCGAGACCTTTCCGCCCCTGATCACTGCCGGTGGCGCGGTGGAGGTGAGCGATGCAAACGATCTGGCGCAGACCGTGACCCATTGGCTGGAGGACAAAAGTGCCCTGGAACAAACCCGCGTGGCGGCAAGGCAGTTTGCTGCGGACCAGGCGCGGCAGTTGGATGGGGTGACGGACATGCTGATTGACCGGCTGGGCCTGACAGCTGCGGATGCGAGCCGCGATGCCTGATCTTTTTGTCACCAACTTCAACCGCAATTTCACCGGCGTTTCCGCCACGGCCGCCAATGTGATCCGCCAGCAGGCCCGGACCCATGATCTGCGCCTGGTGGGTCAGCCCCTGCCCGGCTGCCCTGCCCCCATCACCACATCCGAGGCACGGCGCCTATGCAAACAGGCCCCGGACGGCAAGCCCTTTGCGATCTGGCATGTGCGTCGCAACACGGAAATGCGCGCGGCGATCTGGGCGCGGGACGTGCTGCGCCTGCCGATCGGCATTGTCTTCACCTCGGCGGCACAGCGGCGGCACTCGGCCTTGCCGCGCTGGCTGATCAGCCGCATGGATGCGGTTGTGGCCACCACCGAAAAGGCCGCCGAGTTCGTCCCCCATGTGCGTGCCGTGGTGCCCCATGGCGTGGATACCGATCTGTTTCAGCCAGCCGAGAGTCGCGAAACGGCCTGGGCCGCTCTGGGCTATGGCGGCAGCCTCGGGATCGCCACGGTTGGGCGTATCCGCCCCGAAAAGGGCACCGATGTCTTTGTCGATGCCATGATCGATCTGCTGCCCTCCCTGCCCGGCGCCGTGGCTTTGGTCATTGGCCGGGCCGCGCGCGAACATCAAGGCTTCCTGAAGGATCTGAAATCCCGCATTGCTGCGGCGGGCCTGACAGATCGGATCCTGTTTCCCGGTGAAATCCCAGCCGCCGACCTGCCCCAGGTCATGCGCGCCCTGTCGCTGGTGATGCAGCTGCCCCGCTACGAGGGCTACGGTATGGCACCGCTGGAGGGCATGGCCAGCGGCGCGCCCTTTGTCGGCTCCGAAGCAGGGTACTACCGGGCCTTTTCCGCCCAGGGCAAAAGCGGGCTGATTGTCCCGCTGGAGGCCGGACCAGCTGCGGCGCAGGCCGCCCAAAGCATCCTGAGCGATCCGGGGCGCCACGCGCAGATGGCCCAAGACGCCCGCGAGATCGCCCTGCACAGTTTCAGCGCAAGGTCCGAGGCCGAGGGGATCGAAGCCGTCTATCAGGCTCTCTGGTCCGAGGGCTGAGCATCAAAAAAGGCCCGGCGGAGAACCGGGCCTTTTCATTTCACATCAAGATCGCCTTACGCGGCAGGCATACGCTGCTCGACGATACCCGCCCACCAGCTGCAGCCCGCGGGGATGGCCTCGTCGTTGAAGTTGTATTCCGGGTGGTGCACATCGGCGCTGTCGCCATTGCCGACCAGGATATAGGCGCCAGGGCGCTCTTCCAGCATATAGGCGAAATCCTCACCGCCCATGACCAGCGGCGCCTCTTCGCAATTGCCGGAAATGTCGCTGGCAACCTTGGCCGCGAATTCGGTCTGCTCCTCGTGGTTCACCATTACCGGGTAGCCGCGGTTGTAGGTGACATCCGCGGTGCCGCCATAGGTCGCCGCCACACCGGCGCAGATCTCCTTGATCCGCTTTTCGGCCAGATCGCGCATTTCCTTGGACATGGTGCGCACAGTGCCCTTGATCTGCACCCGCTGCGGGATCACGTTGAACGCCTTCGAGGAGGTCTCGAAGGAGGTCACCGAGACCACGATACGATCCACGGGATCGGCATTGCGCGAGGCGATGGTCTGCAGCGCCAGTACCGCCTGGGCGGTCATCACGGTGGTGTCGATGGTCTCATGCGGTTTCGCCGCATGGCCGCCGCGCCCTTCAAAGGTGATGTCAAAGGTATCGGTCGCCGCAAAGAAGGCACCGGGGCGGATCGCAAAGCTGCCGATCGGTTTACCCGGCCAGTTGTGCATGCCGTAGACCTCCTGAATGTTCCAGCGGTCCATCATGCCATCGTCGCACATTTCCTTGCCGCCGCCGCCGCCTTCTTCAGCAGGCTGGAAGATCACCACGACGGTGCCATCGAAGTTGCGCGTCTCCGACAGGTATTTGGCAGCACCCAGCAGCATCGCGGTGTGGCCGTCATGGCCGCAGGCATGCATGGCGTTGGCAGTTTTCGAGGCATACTCCAGCCCGGTCTGCTCGTGGATCGGCAGCGCGTCCATGTCCGCACGCAACCCGATGACCTTGCCCGAGGTGTCAGCCTTACCCTTGATCACGCCGACAACGCCGGTGCGGCCAATGCCGGTGACGATCTCGTCGCAGCCGAATTCCTTCAGCTTTTCCGCCACCAGCGCCGAGGTGCGGTGGGTTTCGAACAGGATCTCGGGGTTTTCGTGGATATCACGGCGCCAGGCGGTGATTTCCTCCTGAAGCTCGGCAAAACGGTTCTTGACCGGCATTTCATTCACTCCTTTTGTTATATCGGTCCGACGCTGCCTGCGCCGGTGGGACCCGGGGCCTGTTCAGGCCACAGGCATTCTTCGTTCAACGAGCTCCGCGAACCAACTGATACCGGCCGGGATGATCTCGTCGTTGAAATCGTATTCGGGATGGTGGAGGCCCGCGCTGTCGCCATTGCCGAGGCGGATCATGGCGCCGGGGCGCTCCATCAGCATGAAGGAGAAATCCTCTCCGCCCATCAGGATCGGCACATCCCCGCAGGTGGTGACAGCCTCTGCAGCCTCGCGCGCGTATTCGGTGGCGGCGTCATCGTTGATGGTGACGGGCACGCCGATGCGCATCTTGACCTCGACCGAGCCGCCGAATGTTTCGGCCACGCCTTCGGCGATCTCCTTGATGCGCTGCGGGATCATCGCGCGCACCTCTTCGGAATGGGTGCGGATGGTGCCGCGCACCTCTGCCTTGTCGGGGATCACGTTGAAGGCCTTGGAGGAGGTCTCCGCACTGGTCAGCGTCATCACCGCCTTCTCGATCGGATCCATGTTGCGCGACACGATGCTCTGCAGGGCGGCGATCATATGGCACATCATCACCGTGGTATCGACCACATCCTCCGGGTGAGCCGCATGCCCGCCCTTGCCCTGCAGCAGGAGGGAGAATTCGTCCACCGACGCAAGGATCGGCCCGGGGCGGATCGCGAACTTGCCCGCCTCGATGCCGGGGCTGTTGTGGATGGCGTAGACCTCATCGATGCCGAAGCGGTCCATCATGCCGTCCTTGCACATGGCCTCGCCGCCATTGCCGCCCTCTTCGGCAGGCTGGAAGATCACCACGGCGGTGCCATCGAAGTTGCGGGTCTCGGCCAGGTATTTCGCGGCCCCCAAGAGCATCGCCGTGTGCCCGTCATGGCCGCAGGCATGCATGGCTTGCGGGATCTTGGAGGCATGCGGCAGGCCGGTCTGTTCCTGCATCGGCAGCGCGTCCATATCGGCCCGCAGGCCAATGGCGCGGCCCTTGGTATCGGTGCGTCCCCGTATCACGGCGACAACGCCCGTGCGCCCGATGCCCGTCACCACCTCGTCGCAGCCAAAGCTTTGCAGCTTTTCCGCCACCAGGGCCGAGGTCCGGTGCGTATCATAGAGGATCTCGGGGTGTTCGTGGATATCGCGGCGCCAGGCGGCGACCTCTTCCTGGAACTCTGCGGCGCGGTTCTTGACGGGCATTCTTGTCTCCTCAGGCGGCGGGCATTCGTCGTTCGACCAGTTCGGCAAACCAGCTGCATCCCAAGGGGATCGCCTCGTCATCGAACACATAGGCCGGATGGTGGCACATGGCCGTGTCGCCATTGCCAAGGAAGATATAGGCGCCGGGGCGTTCTTCCAGCATATAGGCGAAATCTTCCGAGGGCATGATGGGATCGGTGTTGTCATCCACGTCCGGCGACACCGCCCGCGCGGCCTCGACCGCATATTGGGTTTCATCGGGCGTGTTGATCGTCACCGGATAGCCCGGAGACCAGTCGACCTCTGCCGTGGCCCCAAAGGCGGCGGCGGTGTTTTCCACGACCCGGCGCACCCAGGTTTCGGCCTGTTCCCGATACTCGGTATCCAGCGTGCGCACGGTGCCCTTCAGCCGCACCGTATGGGCAATGACATTCGAGGCCGCACTGTCGGTTTCAAAGGTACCCACGGTCAGCACCACCCGTTTGATCGGATTGACGTTGCGCGACACGATCGCATGCAGCGAGACCACGATCTGCGAGGCCACCAGCGTGGTGTCGATCGCATCATGGGGTGCTGCGGCATGACCGCCCTTGCCGGTGACCGTGATTTCGAACTCATCGGCAGAGGCCAGAAGCCCACCGGGGCGGGTGGCGAACTGACCGACCGGCAGGCCCGGCATGTTGTGCAGCCCATAGACCTCCTGGATGCCCCAGCGCTCCATCAATCCATCGTCGCACATGGCCTTGCCACCGGCACCACCCTCTTCGGCAGGTTGGAAGATCAGCACCACGGTGCCGTCGAAATTGCGCGTCTCGGAGAGGTATTTCGCAGCGCCCAGCAGGATGGCGGTATGGCCGTCATGGCCGCAGGCATGCATGACACCGGGCGTCTTGGAGGCATAGTCTACACCGGACGCCTCATGAATGGGCAAGGCATCCATATCGGCGCGCAGGCCAATCACCCGCCCCGAGGTATTGGTCTTGCCCTCGATCACCGCAACCACGCCGGTGCGGCCGATGCCGGTGGTGATGGCACTGTCTTCGAGGCCGATCTCCTTCAACCGATCCACCACAAAGGCCGCGGTCTTGTGCACCTCATAAAGCAGTTCGGGATTCTCATGCAGGTGGCGGCGCCACTTGGTGATTTCCGTCTGCATCTCGGCAAAACGATTCTTGACTGGCATCCTTCACCTCATGGTTTGCAGTGCTGCGTCATTTGTTCACGGGCACTCTCAGACAATTCACTTGCCTTAGCAAGTATCTGCGAGCAGCCAAGACATCTCCCGGATCGCATTTCCGTGAACAGGGTCGCGCGCAACCTGAACAGGCTATTTGTTTCAAGTACTTACGGAGCACCGATCCAATCGAGTTTCAATATCCGCGCTCAGGAAGTCTCAGAAAAATATTTCCATGTGCACAGATATTGACCTCGGCCCCTGCCGGAGCAGCCTGTGTCAGGCTGCCCCGGCAGGGGCAAACACAGTGATCAGGCCGCCAGCCGATCCACCAGCTGGCGCATGAAGTCATGACCGGCATTGAACTGCGCCACGGTGATGAATTCATTGGGCTGATGCGCCTGGGCGATATCGCCGGGACCGCAGATCACCGCCGAATATCCCGCCTCCTGGAACTGCCCGGCCTCGGTGCCGTAGCTGACCACATGGGTGCCGTTGTCACCCGTGATCGCGCGCACCAGCGTTTCCGCCGCGCCAACCTGTTCGGGGACAAGGCCCGGCACGTTGAACTTCTTGTTGATCTCGATGCGGGTGTCGGGATGGATCGCCTGCATCTCTGCCTCGATCCGAGCCACCTCGGCCAGATAGGCTGCTTCCCAGTCAGAGGCCTGCTCTCCGGGCACCACCCGGAAATCCATCACGAAGCGGCAATCCTTGGCGGTGATATTATGGGCGGTCCCGCCCTCGATCATGCCGACGTGGCAGGTGGTATAGGGCGGCGTGAACATCGCCGGGATCTCGCCCGGCTCCGCTGCCATATTCTCGGCATTGCGGTGGTTGGCCCAGTCGATCAGCCGCGCGCCCTGCATGATGGCGCTGACCCCTGTGTGCATCAAGGAGCTGTGCACCTCGAAGCCCACCAGATGGGTGTCATAGCCGATACCGCCCTTGTGTCCGGTCACCGCCTTCATCATCGAAGGCTCGCCCACGATCACCGCGCTGCCCTTGGGCAGGACGGGCTGCATGGCCTCGATCATCGGCGGCGCGCCGGTGCAGCCGATTTCCTCGTCAAAGGAGAGTGCCAGTTGCAGCGGGCGCGTGACACCACGCCGGTGCGCCTCGACCAGCGCCCAGATGGCGAGGGCATCAAAGCCCTTCATGTCGCAGCAGCCACGCCCGTAGTATTTGCCGTCCCGTTCCACCACGGTGAAGGGATCGCTGTCCCAGGGCTGGCCATCCACGGGCACCACATCGGTATGGCCCGACAGGACCACGGCGCCTTCGACCATCGGCCCCACATGGGCAAAGACAGCCGCCTTGTGCGGCTGATCCGGGTCGGTCCAGCGGTGCGGGGTGATGCCATGGGCCGAGAGGTACGCCTCCACCCATTCCACCAGCGGCAGGTTGGTGTCCCGGCTGACCGTCGGAAAAGACACCAGTTTCTCCATCAGCTGGAGCGGCGAGAGCACTTCAGCCACGGGATCAATACCCGCTGTCGGTGGTCAGAACAAAGTGACCCGGCTCCAGCTCAAGGTATTCCGACGGCTCCGGCTTGTAGCCGACCGGGTGAATCGGAGAGGGAATCGGTTTGAAGTTCAGATCCTTCTCGCTCTTGCGCTGGCGCGGATCGGCGATCGGAACCGCCTTCATCAAGGCCTGGGTATAGGCATGGAGCGGGTTGGCAAAAACGCGGTCGCGCGGGCCGATCTCGACGATGCGGCCCAGGTACATCACGCCGACCTGGTGGCTGACGCGCTCCACCACCGCCATGTCATGGCTGATGAACAGAAAGGAAAGACCCAGTTCGGACTGCAGCTCCATCATCAGGTTCAGCACCTGCGCCTGCACCGACACATCCAGTGCCGACACGGCCTCGTCCGCGACGATCAGCTTGGGGTTCAGCGCCAGGGCGCGGGCAATGGCGATCCGCTGACGCTGACCGCCGGACATTTCATGCGGGAAGCGGCGCATGAAGCTGCGCGGCAGGTGCACCCGGTCAAACAGCGAGGCCACCCGATCCTGCAATTCCGACCCCGAGGCCAACCCGTAGTTGCGCATCGGTTCGGCCACCTGATCCATCAGCTGCATCTGCGGGTTCAGCGAAGCAAATGGATCCTGGAAGATCATCTGCATATCGAGCCGCGCCTCGTGCAGCTGAGACTGGTTCAGCTTCAGAATATCGCGGCCTTCGAAGTTCACCTCTCCCGACATCGGCTCCACCAGGCGCAGGATCGAACGGCCGGCGCTGGACTTGCCACAGCCGGATTCGCCCACCAGGGACAGGGTCTGGCCCTTGAAGACCTTGAAGGAGACATCTTCGACCGCGTGCACATTGGCAACGGTGCGGCGCAGCAACCCGCCCTTGACCGGGAAACGGGTGGTCAGGTGCTTCACTTCGAGCAGCACCTCGTCAGTGCCCTTGATCGGCTCGATCTTCTGATCCGCGACGCCCATCAGCTTCATCGGCTCGGGGTAGTCCTTGCCGACCATCTCGCCCAGCTTGGGCACAGCGGCCAGCAGGGCCTTGGTGTAATCATGCTGCGGGTTCTCGAAGATCTCGGTGACGGTGCCCTCTTCGACCTTGTTGCCGCGGAACATGACCACGACCCGGTCGGCCATCTGCGCCACCACGGCCATGTCGTGGGTGATGAACATCACCGCCGTGCCGGTCTCGCGCTTGAGGCGATCCATCAGCGCAAGGATCTCGGCCTGGATGGTCACATCCAGCGCGGTGGTGGGTTCGTCCGCGATCAAGAGGCGCGGCTCGCAGGCCATGGCCATGGCGATCACCACCCGCTGGCGCATCCCACCCGAGAGTTCGTGCGGATATTGCTTCAGGCGTCGTTCCGGTTCCGGGATTCGGACCTGGCGCAGCAGCTCCAGCGCGCGGTCCTCGGCCTGCTTCTTGGTCATGTTCTTGTGGATACGCAGACCTTCGGTCAACTGGCGGCCCACGGTGAACACCGGGTTCAAAGCGGTCATCGGCTCCTGGAAGATCATGCCGATCTCATTGCCGCGAATCTGCTTCATCATCTCCTGTTCGGCCTTGGCCAGATCGGTGCTTTCGCCACCGCGCCCATTGAACAGAAGCTCGCCACCGGCAATTTCGCCGCCGCCAAATTCCACCAGCCGCATCAGGGACAGGGAGGAGACGGATTTTCCGGAACCGGATTCGCCCACGATACAGACGGTTTCGCCCGGGTTGACGTCGAACGAGACGTCCTCCACCCCCACGACGGGTCCATCCTTGGTCTGAAATTCGACCCGCAAGCCTTTTATTTGTGCAATCGGTTGGTCCAGCACCCCAGTCGTCCCCTTATGGCTTTATTCTTATCCACTGCGTCAATGGCAGGGTTTCAAGGCCGTGATGTAAGCTGATCGAAGAACCTTCGTCAAACCTATGCAAGGGGGATAGGGGAAATTTTGGATCCAAAGGCTTGCAATTTCCGCAAACTCTGTTTCGATACCCTCAGTGTCCGCCAGGGGGATTGGGGCGACGCAAGGTCACTTGCAGCCCGATATGGTGCTATAATTATCAAGCACTTATCTCCCTCTTGGTGGTGCGACAAACCATCCGCAACCCTGCGGCAACAGGCTGGGTAGACAATGCCCGGCCGCAATAAACACGAAGAGCACTGTTTCTGTGTTCGACAAGGAGAGTGTGAAATGAAGATCAAAACCCTTTTGATGGGGGCCATTGCATCGGCAGCGCTTGCTCCGGCAGCTTTTGCTGAGCGCGGCGCCGACGGCCAGGTGAGCATCATCTACTGGCAGGCCCCATCGATTCTGAACCCGTTCCTGTCCGGCGGCACCAAGGACGTCGAGGCCTCCTCGCTGGTCATCGAACCCCTGGCACGCTACGACCCCAATGGTCAGATGGTGCCCTTCCTGGCCGAAGATATCCCGACCGTTGCCAATGGCGGCGTCAGCGAAGACCTGACCTCCATCACCTGGAAGATCAAATCCGGTCTGACCTGGTCCGATGGCAGCCCCTTCACCTCCAAGGACGTGAAGTTCACCTATGATTACTGCACTCACCCCGAAGGTGGCTGTGCGCAGGTGACCAAATTCGAAGGCGTAACTTCGGTTGAAACCCCGGACGATCTGACCGTCAAGGTCACCTTCGGCGGCCCGACCCCCTTCCCCTATGGTCCCTTCGTGGGCGGTGAAAGCCCGATCATCCAGGCCGCTCAATTTGCCGACTGCCTGGGTGCCAAGGCGCCCGAGTGCACCGAGGCCAACTTCAACCCGATCGGCACCGGCCCCTTCGTGGTCGACGAGTTCAAGCCGAACGACGTGATCACCTTCTCGGCCAACCCGAACTACCGTGACCCGGCCAAGCCCGCCTTCGGCAAGGTCCTGTTCAAAGGTGGCGGTGACGCAACCGCAGCCGGCCGTGCCGTGATGGAAACCGGTGAATTCGACTACGCCTGGAACCTGCAGCTGGCGCCCGACGTCATCGCGCAGATGGAAGCAGGCGGCAAAGGCAAGGCGATCGCAGGCTTCGGCCCGCTGGTCGAGCGCCTGATGCTGAACAACACCAACCCCGATCCGGCGCTTGGCCCGGACGAGCGTTCGGTTGTGCGCCCGCACCCCTTCCTGAGCGATCCGGCTGTCTACAAAGCCATGTCCATGGCCATCGACCGCCCGCTGCTGGTCGAAATCGGCTACGGCAAGGCTGGTAAAGTGACCTGTAACTGGGTTCCCGCACCTGCCGTTTATGCTGCCGACATCGCAGGCTGTGACGTGCAGGACATCGCCGGCGCCAACAAGATGCTGGATGATGCAGGCTACAAGGACACCAACGGTGACGGCGTGCGCGAGACCCCGGACGGCAAGCCGATGAAGATCCTGTACCAGACCTCGACCAACGCCGTGCGTCAGGACTTCCAGGCCCTGATCAAGCAGTGGTGGAGCGAGATCGGTATCGAAACCGAACTGCGCAACATCAACGCATCGGTCTTCTTCGGTGGTGACCCGGGCTCCCCGGATACCTTCCAGAAGTTCTATGCCGACGTTGAAATGTACGCCAACACCTTCAACGGCACCGACCCGCAGTCCTACTTCGGCAACGGCCTGTGCGACAAGGCACCGAGCCCGGCGTCCCAGTGGCAGGGTGAGAACATCTCCCGCTTCTGCGATGAAGAGTTCGACGCGCTGCACGCAGAGCTGACCAAGACCGCCGACGCCGCCAAGCGCGCCGAGATCGGTCAGCAGCTGAACGCGATGATCGTGGAAAAAGGCGGCATGATCCCGCTGGTTCACCGCGGTCGTCTGTCCGGTCAGGCCCTGTCCCTTGGTGGTCACGTCCTGAACGTCTGGGACAGCGAACTGTGGGATGCAGCCGACTGGCACCGCATCAAGTAAGCGGCTCTAGGCCCCTCGAGGCCCCGGTTCAACACCGGGGCCTCTTGCCATTTCCGTCCCGTTCCGCTTTAGGGCGCCGGACGAATTTGGAGCATAGGCGGACAACCGTCGCTCCATCCTGACACAAACGAACATCCAAAGGCGCCTCCCTGATGCTGACCTTTACAATCAGGCGACTGATCCTATCAGTCCCGACGTTGCTATTTATCAGCCTGGTGATCTTCATGCTGCTGGAACTCGCCCCTGGCGATCCGATGGCACAGGTCCCGCTGACCGTCCCCCCCGAAGTGAAAGAAAAGATGCGCGAGGCCCTGGGCCTTGGCCAACCGGCCCATATCCGGTTCTGGAAATGGCTGGTGCAGTTCTTCTGGATCGAACCGCAGGTTCTGATCGACCACTACTTCGGCACAACCTTCTCCGCAGGCGATCTGCGCGTGATCTCCTGGCAGACCCGTTCGCCGGTGATGGACATCGTGATCCAGCGTATGCCGCAGACCCTGTGGGTCGTGGGCACCGCCTATGTGGTTGCAATCCTGATCGCCCTGCCGATCGGCATCTACTCCGCCTATCGCCAGTACAGCTGGTTCGACCAGATGGGGACCTTCGTGTCCATGGTCGGCTTCTCGGTGCCGCCGTTCTTCTCGGGCGTGCTGGTCATCGTGATCTTCTCGGTGCAGTTGGGCTGGTTCCCCTCGATCTATGACACCACCCTGGTGGTCGACAGCTGGGACAGCTTTGTCAAACAGCTGCAACAGATGATCATGCCGGTAATGGTGCTGGCGCTGCAGATCACCGCGCAGCTGAGCCGCTTCATGCGCGCCTCGATGCTGGACAACCTCAATCAGGACTACGTGCGCACCGCCCGCGCCAAGGGTCTGAGCGAATATGTGGTTGTCATGGTCCACGTGCTGCGCAACTCGATGATCCCGGTGGTCACCGTGATCGCGCTGGGGATCCCGTCGATCTTTGGCGGCGCCATCATCACCGAACAGGTGTTCAAGGTGAATGGCATCGGCCAGTTGCTGATCGGCGCCATCCAGGCCAACGACCTGCCGATGGTGCAGACCCTGACCTTCATCTTTGCCGTGTTGATCGTGCTGTTCAACCTGATCGCCGACGTGCTTTACGGCATTCTTGACCCGAGGATCCGCTATGACTGATGCTGCCAAAGACAAGACCCTGCAGCACTCCAGCGTTCAGCAGGAAGCCGGAAAGCCCGCCCGCAGCCAATGGCGCGACATCTGGGACCAGTTCAAGTCCCACCGCGGCGCCCTGTTCGGCGGCTGCCTGTTCCTGTTGATCTGCCTTGGCGTGATCGTTGGGCCCTATGTGTACTGGAATGACGCGCAATTCGTACCGACGGGCCGCGACTTCATCAAGCTGCGCGACATGCGGCCGATCTACCACATGCTGTGGGACCCGTCCGCCAAGATGGACTGGGCCTACCCCCTGGGCACCGACAACCTGGGCCGTGACACCCTGGCCCGCCTAATGTTCGGTGGTCGTGTGTCGCTGGCGGTTGGCATGGCCGCGATGATCCTGGCGCTCTTGCTGGGCTCCTTCGTGGGCGTGATCGCGGGCTATTTCAAGAAGCTCGACGGGCTCTTGATGCGCCTCACCGACCTGTTCCTGGCGCTGCCGCTGTTGCCGATGATCCTGGTGGCTGCGGTGCTGTTCCGCGAATCCCTGTCCAAGAGCATCGGCCCCGAAGGCGGTGTCTTCGTGCTGATCGTCTGCCTCATTGGGATCACCTCCTGGATGCACACGGCGCGGATCGTGCGCGGCGATGTGCTGGCGATCAAGGAACGCGAGTTCGTGCTGGCGGCCCGCTCCATCGGCACCAAGCCGCGCAGCATCATCTCGCGACACATCCTGCCCAACGTGCTGTCGCCCATCATGGTCTCGGCCACGCTGGGGATTGCAACCGCGATCATCACGGAATCGGCGCTGTCCTTCCTGGGCTTCGGCTTCCCGCCGGATTTCCCGACCTGGGGACGGCTGCTCAATGACGCGGTGGACCGGATGACGCTCTTCCCCGAGCGTGTGCTCTGGCCCGGTATCCTGATCTCGCTGACCGTGCTGAGCGTGAACTATCTGGGCGATGGTCTCCGCGATGCATTGGATCCCCGTATCCGGGGCCGCTGATCGGGTAACACCCGCACATATTCAAATAAGAACATAGCCACTGGCCGCCCCACATTGGGCGGCCAGTTTGTTTTCAGGCGCACCCCACGGCAAAACGGACTTCCCGATCACGACCCCATCACGGAACTTTGTTCCAGCCAACACCGCGCGCCCTGCGGCGCTTCCCCTTGCCGGAGCGGGTTTTTCTCTTCATTTCGGGAAAATGTTCCGATTTTCCGATGGAGACCATCATGTTCGAAACACTTGGTTTTGAAGAGACCACCGCCCGAGAGGCTTCTGTTCTCCTGGCCCTTGCCCTGGGCCTTGTCTTTGGTGTGCTGGCTCAGCTCACCAGCTTCTGCCTGCGCCGTACCATCACCGGCAGCGATCGCCGTCAGGCGGCGGGTGTCTGGGCCCTGGCGCTGGCGGTTGCCGTGCTTGGCACTCAAGGCGCGGTCTCGCAAGGCTGGATCAGCTTTGAAGAGCACCGCCTGCTGGCGGCTGACCTGCCCATTCTTGCGGTTGTCGCCGGGGGCCTGATGTTCGGGGCAGGCATGATCCTGACCCGCGGCTGCGTCTCCCGCCTGATGGTGCTGAGCGGCACCGGCAACCTGCGCGCACTCCTGGTGATCGGCGTCTTTGCGATCACCGCCCATGCCACGCTCAAAGGCGTTCTGGCACCGCTGCGCACCAGCCTCGGTTCGGTGACCCTGCCCCTGGGCGATGCGGTCTCGCTGGCTTCCTTGAGTGGCGGCGGGATGGTCTGGGCCGTGTTGATCAGCCTTGCAGCGCTGGTGATTGCCTTGCGCTCTGGCAACCGCCTGCCTGCGCTGATCGGCGCCGCTGTCATCGGTCTGCTGGTGCCGCTGGCCTGGGTTGGCACCGGTTTCGTGCTCTATGACGACTTCGATCCCATCGCGATGGAGAGCCTGTCCTTCACCGCACCCTCTGCCGATTCGCTGTTCTACCTGGTGGCTTCCAGCGCGGTGTCGGGCAGCTTTGGCACTGGCCTTGTGGGCGGTGTGCTGGCGGGCGCCTTGATTGCGGCCCTGGTCACCGGTCGCTTCCAGTGGCAGAGCTTTGAAAGCCCCGCCCAGACCGGACGCTACCTGCTGGGTGCGGTTCTGATGGGTGTCGGCGGGGTGCTGGCCGGAGGCTGCACCGTGGGCGCGGGCCTTGCCGGCATTCCGACCCTGGGTGTCGCTGCCATTCTGGCCTTTGCCTCGATCATCGCAGGCGGCATTGCCATGCATGCTGCCCTTAATGCAGCTTCTTCCGGATCCGCCGCACGGCAAGCCACACCAGCGCCACAACCGGCAGAGTGATCAGCGCCGTCATCATCCCCTTGCTGAGGCCCAGCGGCCCGGCAAGGGGATAAAGCGCATAAGCGGCAAGCGAGACGGCGTAGTAGCTGATCGCCACCACCGACAGCCCCTCCACCGTATGCTGCAGACGCAGCGCCGTATCGGCGCGGCGATCCATGCTGGCCAGCAGCTCCTGGTTCTGGGCGCTGCGTTCCACATCCACACGTGTCCTGAGCAGCTCCCCTGCCCTGCGCGCCCGATCGGCGAGGGTCGCCAGCCGTTTCTCCGTCGATTTCACCGTACGCATCGCAGGCTCATAGCGACGCAGCATGAATTCCGAGAAGGTCTGATAGCCTTCAAGCCGCTCCTCGCGCAGCAGTTTGATCCGCTGGTTCACAAGCGCCTCATAGGCGCCAGTTGCACCAAAGCGAAAGGCCGCGCGGGCCGCCATCGCCTCCAGCTCGGCCGAGACAGTCAGAAGATGCGACAGGGTCTGCTCTGCGGCTGCGCTGCTGCCGGTCATCTCCACCATGATTTCGCTCAGGTGGGTGTCCAGATCCCCGATGCTGGGCGACAGGCTGCGGGCGCGGGAAAACCCGAGCATCGACATGGCGCGGTAGGTTTCAATCTCGCAGAGACGCTGCACGATGCGGCCAATGCGGCGGCTGCCGGTGCCCGGGCTCACGAAGGCGGCAAACCGCATGTGCCCCGCCGGATCGATCCGGAAATCCCCGGCCACTACCGCATTGTCGTCCAGCACCCGTGACATGGCCATGCTCTCCGGCACCAGCCAGTCCTGCAACAGGGACTGGATCTCGCCCGTCTCAGGGCGGGGCAACACCCGCACCATCAGCGAGGTGATCCGCTGCCCCGGTGCCTGCTCCAGCCAGTCTGCGGGGAAGACCTCGAAATCCACCGGATCGAAGGGCCGTTCGCTGACCCCGTCGCTGTAAAGCGTGTAGCTCACGAATTCGGTGTGTTGCTCCCATTTCAGCACATGGCGGCCCAGCTTGGCCGCGTGATGGGTGGCGCCGGGTTTGGGATGGGCCGCGCCGTGGCGATCCAGAAGATCGACCAGATGGGCGATATCCAGGCTGCGGTCCCGGTGCACCGCTTCTTCGGGCTGTTTCACCGCCAGATACACCACGGTGCTGGGGCATGTCATGGTCGGGAACGGGCGGGCATGCAGCTCATTGGCAAGCTGATAGCGCAACGGGTGATCCTGGATCTGCGGCATTGCGTGGCTCCATTGGGGTGATCCGACCATAGACGAGGTCACGGAACCTGTAAAGAACTCCATTAATTCAGATACTTACGTGAATACAACGGCATACAATACGGCTGAGACAGACCCCGGATTGAAAAAGGCGCCCCCGAGGGAGCGCCTTTGCCGTGGTTTGCGCCTGACGCAGATCAGCTGATCTTGGTCAGCAGATCGTCCAGCGACTTCTTGGCGTCGCCATAGAACATGCGGGTGTTCTCTTTGTAGAACAGCGGGTTCTCGATGCCCGAGTAGCCGGTGCCCTGGCCGCGCTTGGAGACGAAGACCTGCTTGGCCTTCCAGCATTCCAGAACCGGCATGCCGGCGATGGGGCTGTTGGGGTCTTCCTGCGCCGCCGGGTTCACGATGTCGTTGGAGCCAATGACGATGGCCACATCTGTGTCCGGGAAGTCCTCGTTGATCTCGTCCATTTCCAGAACGATATCGTAAGGCACCTTGGCTTCGGCCAGCAGCACGTTCATGTGGCCCGGCAGACGACCCGCAACCGGGTGGATCGCGAAACGCACGTTCTTGCCCTTGGCGCGCAGACGGCGGGTCAGTTCGGCCACATTGGCCTGTGCCTGTGCAACCGCCATGCCGTAGCCGGGGATGATGATGATGCTGTCGGCCTCGTCCAGCGCGGTGGCAACGCCATCCGCATCGATCGCGACCTGTTCGCCCTCGACCTCCATCGCAGGACCCGTGGCGCCACCAAAGCCGCCCAGGATCACCGAGACGAAGGAGCGGTTCATCGCCTTACACATGATGTACGACAGGATCGCACCCGAGGAGCCCACAAGCGCACCCACAACGATCAGAAGGTCGTTGCCAAGGGAGAAGCCGATCGCCGCAGCCGCCCAGCCTGAGTAGCTGTTCAGCATCGAGACAACCACCGGCATGTCGGCGCCGCCGATACCCATGATCAGGTGATAGCCGATGAACAGCGCTGCAATGGTCAGGATCAACAGCGGCAGCAAGGCGCCGGAGCTGAGGTACCAGATCAGGCAGAGCACCGAGAGGCCGGCCGCCCCTGCATTGAGCAGATGACCGCCCGGCAGTTTGGTGGCAGCCGAGGTCACACGACCCGACAGCTTGCCATAGGCGATGACCGAGCCGGTGAAGGTCACGGCACCGATCCAGATACCCAGCGAGGCTTCGACGCGCAGGATATTGATCTCGACCGCGTCTTTCTTGGCCAGAAGCGCGGCAAAGCCTTCAAGCGACTTTTTCGCGGCCTCGTCCATGGCCATGACATTGCCCAGTTCGAAATGGGCGTTGTAGCCCACGAAGACCGCCGCCAGACCGACCAGCGCGTGCATGCCGGCCACAAGCTCCGGCATCTGGGTCATTTCGACCTTGCTGGCCAGCTGATAGCCGATCAGGCCACCGGCCGCGATCAGCACCAGCGACAAGATCCAGAAGCCCGAACCCGGTCCGATCAGGGTTGCAAAGACCGCGATGGCCATGCCGACAATGCCGTACCAGACCGCGCGTTTTGCGCTTTCCTGCCCCGAAAGGCCACCCAGCGAGAGGATGAAGAGCACAGCCGCGACCACATAGGCCGCCGTGGTGAATCCGTATTCCATCTACCTGTACTCCTTAGGATTTCTGGAACATGGCGAGCATGCGCCGTGTCACGAGGAAGCCGCCGAAAATATTGATCCCGGCCATGAAGACCGACAGCGCCGCCAAGACGATCACCAGGAAGGAGCCAGAGCCGATCTGCATCAGCGCGCCCAGGATGATGATCGAGGAGATCGCATTGGTCACCGCCATCAGCGGGGTGTGCAGGCTGTGCGCCACGCCCCAGATGACCTGGAAGCCAACAAAGACCGCCAGCACGAAGACGATGAAATGCTGCATGAAGCTGGCCGGTGCGACCAGGCCGACGCCCAGCAGAAGCGCGGCACCGATCACCAGCAGGGTGACCTGGCTCTTGGTCTGCGCCTTGAAGGCGGCGATTTCCTGCGCGCGCTTCTCTTCCGGGGTCAGCTCTTTCGGCGCATCGGGTTTCTTCTGCGCGGCAATGGCCTGGATCTTTGGCGGCGGCGGCGGGAAGGTGATTTCCTTCTCGAAGGTGACCGTTGCACCGCGGATCACGTCGTCTTCCATGTTGTGCACGATCTGACCGTCCTTTTCCGGGGTCAGGTCGGTCATCATGTGACGGATGTTGGTGGCATAAAGGGTCGAGGACTGCGCCGCCATCCGGCTGGGGAAGTCGGTGTAGCCGATGATGGTGACCCCGTTGTCGGTCACGACCTTCTCGTCCATCACGGTGCCTTCGACGTTGCCGCCCTTTTCGGCCGCAAGGTCGACGATCACCGAGCCCGGCTTCATCGCCGCAACCATGTCCTCAAGCCACAGCTTGGGCGCTTCGCGGTTCGGGATCAGCGCGGTGGTGATGACGATGTCCACTTCCGGCGCCAGTTCACGGAACTTCGCCAGCTGGGCTTCGCGGAACTCAGGGCTGGAAACAGAAGCGTAACCGCCGGTCGCCGCACCGTCCTGCTGTTCTTCCTCGAAGTCGAGGTAGACGAACTCGGCGCCCATGGATTCGACCTGCTCGGCCACTTCGGGACGTACGTCGAAGGCGTAGGTCACGGCGCCAAGGCTGGTGGAGGCACCAATGGCGGCCAGACCGGCAACGCCCGCGCCCACGACCAGAACCTTCGCCGGGGGCACCTTGCCCGCAGCGGTGATCTGACCGGTGAAGAAGCGGCCAAAGTTGTTGCCCGCCTCGATCACGGCACGGTAGCCCGCAATGTTCGCCATCGAGGACAGCGCGTCCATCTTCTGCGCGCGGCTGATGCGCGGCACCATTTCCATGGCGATGACATTGGCGCCCTTGGAGCGGGCCAGTTCCAGCCCCTCTTCGTTGGCACCGGGATTGAAGAAGGAGATCAGCGTCTTGCCCGCTGTCATCCGCTTCAACTCTGCCTCGGTCGGAATGCGGACCTTGGCGACGATGTCGCAGGCCTTCCACAGAGCCGCAGCGGTCTTGATGATCTCGACGCCTGCCTCTTCATAGGCGGCATCGCTGAAACCGGCCAATTGACCCGCGCCAGTCTCGATCGCGCAGTCATAGCCCAGCTTTTGCAGCTGCCTGGCCGAATCCGGCGTCATCGCGACGCGCGCTTCGCCCTTCATTACTTCTTTTGGTGTACCTATCTTCACCTTGTCGGTCCCCCTCGTCTTGCCCGTGCCAGCAAAGCACCGGGTACGGATCGCAAATATTTTGATTATATTGCGCAACATTTTTGCGCAAGCGTTTCGCCGCGTCGCCGCATCACTTTGCCGCGCCGCCGCATGATTGTCACACCCAGCGGCGCACCTTTCCTTCGTAGCGTGCCCAGTCCTGTCGGAAGGTCCGGCGCATCCGGTTTTCCTCCGGTTCGATGAATCGTCGTTCCAGGATCCAGACGAAGATCGGGATCAGCGGCAAGGACAACACTGCGTCAAACCGGAGGATCAGCCCCGCCAGGACCAGAACATCGCCCAGGTAGATCGGATTGCGGCTGCGGCTGAAGATCCCCGATTGTACCAGGCGGCTGGGCGTCTGATGCGGAATGATCGTGGTGCGCTGGCGCCGCATTTCGACCACCGCCAGCAACATCAACAGGATGCCGCCGCCAACCAGCAGCCCGCCCAGGAAATCCGCCCAGGGCCCGCCAAAGGTCAGCCCATAGGACAGATGGCTCGCCTGGAGCCAGGCCAGGACAAGACAGGCAACAAGCCAGACGGGGGGCAGATCAATCCAACGCATCAGGCGCGTACCCTCGCGAGTTCCAGAATTGAGTACAAGGTCATCCAGCGCAAAGTCCCCTTATCCGGCCACGGGGTCCAGCCCCCCATGCAGGCACGCCTGAAGAAAAGGACAGAATGTCCCGAATGGCCCCGAAACGGCGAATCCGTTCCGGGATGCGGCACGATCCTGCACGAATCTACGGATTCTTCTACGTATACTTTGGCATGCCATCCCTGCGGGTCCTATTCCCACTCCATTTCCTCAAAGACACGGCCCGCATTCTTGGTCGCCAGTTCTTCGAAGGTGTCCAGCCCCTTCCAACGCTCCTGATCCACGTAATAGGCGCCCGCCAAGTCACCGCCCTCCTCGATATGGGCGCCGATCTTTTCACGCAGATCGCTGAGGTAGTCGTAGGTGTAACGCCGAACCTGGGCGAGATTGGTGGGATGGCCATGGCCCGGAATCACATAGGTCGGGTTCAAGGGCTCCATCTTTTCCTCCCAGGTTTCCAGCCAGCAAGAGGTGCAGATGCCTTCGAAGATCGGCAGCATCCGTTCATGAAAGGCGATATCGCCGGCGATCAGCAGGTTCCACTGCGGCAGCCAGACCTGGGTGTCGCCCGGATCATGGGCCGGTCCCATGTGCATCACCTCGAACTCGACCCCGCCGAGGGTCAGGCTGTAGCTGTCCTCGAATGTCAGGTTCGGGGTCACGACTCGGGTGCCTTCCGCCTTGTCGCGATTATAGCGCTGCATGCCCTGCAGGATGAAATCGGCCTCTTCCGTGAAGGCCTCGATCGCGTCCACATGGGCAAGGATATCAACCCCCTGGTCCACCCAGTAGGAATTGCCGAGCATGGCATGGCCCTGGCCGTTCTCATTGATCACCAGCACCACCGGCTGATCGGTGACGGCCTTGATCTCATCATGCAAGGCAGCCGCCAGCCGCGCCGAAGCCCCGCCATTGACCACCACGACACCCTCGTCCGTGACCACAAAGGACAGGTTGTTGTTGTGGCCCGAGTTTTCATAGGTCGGCGGCGCGGTGGCCCCGATCGCCGAAAACACATGCGGGATCACTTCGACCGGCTTGGAATAAAGCTCGGACTGCGGGTATTGGTCGGCGATGTCTTCGCTGGCAAATGCGGCGCCCGCAGCAAAGGTGGCGGCCAGCAGGCTGGTGAACAATGGCTTCATGGTGTCCTCCCGAAAAAGCTGCGCAATAATTCACACCTTTGAATATGATTGTAAATGGGCAGCCGGAAAAAGCTGCGTCAAACACCATCTGACGCCCGATGTGACGGAACGGCCTTCTTGCCCTGCCCCGGCCGGTCGGTAGGCTGGCGGCAAATCAGGGAGGAAACGAGACATGACATCGCAAAGTTCTGAAACGCTGAAAGGTAAACACGCGCTGGTCACCGGCGGCGGCACCGGCATTGGCCTGGCCATCGCCCGCGCCCTGGCCGCGCAGGGCGCCGAAGTGACCATCACCGGGCGCCGCCAGGAGGTTCTGGAAGAGGTCGCCACCAAGGGGTTGCACCCGATGGCCATGGATGTGCGCGATGAGGATGACATCGTGACCAAGATCCAGGCCGCCGTCGATGCCCGCGGCCCGATACAGATCTGCGTCGCCAATGCCGGCATTGCCGAAGGCAAGTCGCTGCACAAGACCACGCTCGACTTCTGGCGCAACATGATGGCCACCAATCTGGACGGCGCCTTCCTGACAATCCGCGAAAGCCTGAAATCCATGCGCACCACCGATTGGGGCCGGGTGATCACCGTCTCCTCTATCGCGGGGCTGCGCGGTCTCAAGGGCGGCGCCTGCTATTCGGCCAGCAAACACGGGATGATCGGCCTGACCCGCGCGCTGAGCGAGGATTACATGGGCACGCCCTTCACCTTCAACGCGATCTGCCCCGGCTATGTGGACACGCCGATCGTGGAGCGCAACATCACCTCGATCTCGGAGCGCGCCGGCGTCAGCGAGGACGAGGCGTTGAAGATGATGACCCATGCCAACCGCCACCAGCGCCTGATCGAACCCGATGAGGTCTCGGCTGCCACCCTGTGGCTGGTGGGCCCCGGATCCCAATCGATCAATGGCCAGACCATCCAGATTGCCGGCGGACAGATCTGAACCGTCCCACTTTGGTTTCCAGCGAACGCCGCCAGGATCTGGCGGCGTTTTCGTTTCCATGCCGCGCGCGCCCCGAAACAAGTCTGGACAGGATTTTGAATATTGGATACAAAATGCGAAATCTACGAAACCGGATGATCCGCGACATCCATCCTGCTCCCGCTCATGAGGCTCCGATGACCGATTTTGCCGCCACCAAGGCCCTGTTCGACCTGCCCGAAGGGGTGATCTATCTCGATGGTAACTCGCTGGGCCCGCTGCCCAAATCCGCCACGGCGCGCGTATCGACCATGATGACCGAGGAATGGGGCAAGATGCTGATCACCGGCTGGAACAAGGCCGGATGGATGCAGAAATCCACCGCTGTCGGCAATCGCATCGCGCGGCTGATCGGTGCTGAAGCGGACCATGTGATCATGGGCGACACCCTGTCGATCAAGGTCTATCAGGCGGTCGCCTCGGCGCTGGAGATGAACAAGGGCCGCAAGGTGGTGCTGTCGGACAATGGCAACTTCCCCTCGGACCTGTACATCGTGCAAGGGCTGCTGAAATCCCTTGGCGAAGACTATGAGCTGCGCGTCGTGGACCCCGAGGCGGTGGAAGACAATATCACCGAGGAGATCGCGGTGCTGATGCTGACCGAGGTGGATTACCGCACCGGACGCAAGCACGACATGAAGGCGCTCACCGCCAAGGCCCATGACATGGGCGCACTCACGGTCTGGGATCTGGCCCATTCGGCCGGCGCCCTGCCGGTGGATCTGGCAGGCTGCAAGGCGGATTTCGCCGTGGGCTGCACCTACAAGTATCTCAACAGCGGCCCCGGCGGCCCGGCCTTCATCTATGTCGCGCCGCGTCACGCCGAAGTCGCCCGCCCCGCCCTGTCCGGCTGGCTGGGGCACGAGGCGCCCTTTGCCTTTGATCTGGATTATCGCCCTGGTCGCGGGATCGAGCGGATGCGTGTCGGCACCCCGCCGGTGATCCAGCTCACGTCGCTCGAAGCCTCGATGGACATCTGGGACGGGGTCGACATGCAAGCCCTGCGCACCAAGTCCATCGCACTGTGTGATCTCTTCATTTCGGAGGTCGAAGCCGCCTGCCCGGCGCTGGAACTGGCCTCGCCCCGCGATGGCAGCCAGCGCGGCAGCCAGGTCTCCTTCCGCTTCCACGAAGGCTATGCCGCGATGCAGGCGCTGATCGCGCGCGGCGTGATCGGCGATTTCCGCGCCCCCGACATCATGCGCTTTGGCTTCACGCCGCTGTTCATCGACGAAGACGACGTGCGCGGCGCGGTCGCCATCCTGAAAGACGTGATGGACAATGCCCTTTGGGACCGCCCCGAATACAAGCAGCGCGCCGCTGTCACCTGAGATGTGCCATCACGCCCGTCATATCCCCCTGTGCAGCCCCGCGGGCTGGGTGGCGCTGTGGCGCCGCCTGGCACAATGCGGCTGTCTAAACCGGAGGACGCTTTCCCTTCCCTGATATATGATACCCCTAGGAACAGGAAAGATCCGATGACCAAATGCCCCATCTCCACCCCCTTTGACCCGGCCGAGGACGGCGCCGAAATGTCCTTTGACGGGCGTATGTCCTATGGCGACTACCTGAAGCTCGACAGCATCCTGAACGCGCAGAAGCCGCTGAGCGATGCCCATGACGAGATGCTCTTCATCATCCAGCACCAGACCAGCGAATTGTGGATGCGCCTGGCCGTGCACGAACTCAATGCCGCGCGCGATTGCCTCTTGGCGGGCGACTCCCGCCCCGCCTTCAAGATGCTGGCCCGCGTGGCGCGGATCTTCGAGCAGCTCAACTCCGCCTGGGACGTGCTGCGCACGATGACCCCGTCCGATTACACGCACTTCCGGGACTCGCTGGGGCAAAGCTCGGGCTTTCAGTCACATCAGTACCGGCTGATCGAATTCATCCTGGGCAACCGGAACAAGGCCATGATGCGCCCCCACGCCCATGATCCGGCGGTTACCGCACAGTTGGAGGCGGAACTGACGCAGCCTTCGCTCTATGATGTGGCCCTGCGCCTGCTGGCCAACGTGGTGCCGCTGCCGGATGAGGTGATCAGCCGCGATGTGTCTGAGCCCTATCAGCCCCGCGATGCGGTGATGGATGCCTGGACCAAGGTCTACCAAGCGCCAGAAACCCATTGGGAACTTTATGAACTGGCTGAAAAGCTGGTGGATTTCGAGGATTACTTCCGTCGCTGGCGCTTCAACCACGTCACCACCGTGGAACGAGTGATCGGCTTTAAGCGCGGCACCGGCGGCACCGGCGGCGTCAGCTATCTCAAACGGATGCTCGATGTGGAGCTGTTCCCGGAACTTTGGCACCTGCGTACCGAACTATAATAACAGCGTCGCACCGGAGGCCCTCCCGCCCGGCCTCTGGGGTCTTGCGACCCCATCGCCTCGTTGGGCCCGGCGCCGCGCCTTTGGCGCGGCGCCGGGCCCAAGGCTGCAAGCAGGCTCTGCTACAGGCAGGGCAGGCTTCAGGCGCGGGAGCCTCCCCGCCAACCTGGCCCATCCCTGAAAGACAATCACGTCCCCTGCAACGCCCGCGCCATCAATGCGGCCAATTGCAATACCCGCTGGCGATAACCCGCATAATCCGCCGAGGTATGCTTGATACCCTTGAGTGCGGAGCAAAAGACCTGCGCGACCTCCTCGGCCGGTCCCACGGTCGCGGGCAACTCTCTTTGCGCCAGCCAAGCCGCATAGAGGCCCGCCAGAGCCGCCTCACCAGCCTGGATCGCCTCCGGCGCCACGCTCATGCTGGCCTCGAACAGCTCCAACCCATGGGCCGAAGACATCATCGCCTCCATCGTCGGGCCACCGTGGGCCTCAAAGGCAAGCGACAGGCGCTCTGCCAGGGTGCCGCGCTGGTCCAGCGCCGCCTGCACGTCGTGCAGCGCCTGGGTGTAATAGGCCTCTACCAGGGCGGTGAAAATCGCTTCCTTGTTGCGAAAGTGCAGATAGACCGCCGGGCGGGACATTCCCGCGCCGCGCGCTATGTCATCCATCGAGGTCTTGCGAAACCCATAGGCCGAAAAGGCCTGCCAGGCAGAGTGCAGAATGGTCTCAGCTTTGGGATCGGGCGACAATTGGTTCATGCCAATGGCTACTGACATTGCTGCGGAAATTTGTCAATTGACATCCTGACACATTGCGGACATTTTGTCAGAAACCGGATACGGAGGTCAGCCCCATGCCAACCACGCTGAGAATCAACGGAACCGACCATGAGCTCGACCTGCCGCAGGATGTGCCCCTCCTGTGGGTTCTGCGGGACGAGATCGGTCTCACCGGCACCAAGTTCGGCTGCGGCGTTGCCGCCTGTGGCGCCTGCACCGTGCATATCGATGGCGAGGCGGTGCGCTCTTGCCAGGTTGCGCTTGGCGATGTCTGGGGCGAAATCACCACCATCGAAGGCGTCGGCACTCCCGATGCCATGGCGGCGATCCAGCAGGCCTGGGTCGACCACCAGGTAGCGCAATGCGGCTATTGCCAGTCCGGCCAGATCATGCAGGCCGCCAGTCTCCTGAAGGACAACCCCTCCCCCAGCGACAGCGAGATCGACGAGGCCATGCAGGGCAACCTCTGCCGCTGCGGCACCTACCCGCGCATGCGTGCTGCCATCAATGCCGCCGCCAAGATGATGCAGGAGGCTTGAACCATGGCCAGCATCAAGAAAATCGCCCGCCGCAGCTTCCTGATCGGCTCTGCCGCCATCCTGGGCGGGGTGGCCTTTGGCACCTACAAATACCACCAGCCCGCGCCCAACCCGCTTTCCCCGAAAGAGGGACAGGCCGCGCTCAACCCCTTTGTCATGGTGGACCAATCCGGCGTGACCCTGGTGGCCCCGCGCGCCGAGATGGGTCAGGGTGTGGAAACCTCCTGGGTCGCGCTGATCGCCGAAGAACTGGATGTGCGCCCGGAGACGGTCAAGGTGATCCATGGCCCCGCCGCCAAGGCCTATTACAACAGCGCCATGATGGCCGAGGCCCTGCCCGGTCGTGGCTATAACGCCAGCAACTTCCAGCACTCGCTGGGGCAGATCGTCGGGCATATGTCGAAATTCCTCGACCTGCAGGTGACCGGTGGGTCGTCGTCCATGAAGGACGGGTTCGAGCGGATGCGGATGGCCGGGGCCACCGCGCGCGAAACCCTGAAGGAGGCCGCGGCCCAGCGCCTTGGCACCTCCCGCGCGCTGCTCAGCACCGAGGACGGCCATGTGATCGCCCCGGACGGCAGCCGGATCGCCTATACGCAGCTGGCCGAGGAGGCCGCCGGGGTTGAACCGCAAGATGCCGAGCTGCGCCCCGCCTCCCAGTGGAAATACGTCGGCAAGGACATGCCGCGGCTTGATATGGTGGCCAAGGTCACTGGTACGGCAGGTTTCGGTGTCGATGTGCGCCTTGAAGGCATGAAGTTCGCCGCCATCCGGCAAAGCCCGCATTTTGGCGCCAGCAAAACCTCCTTTGATGCCAGCGCCGCCGAAACCATGCCGGGCGTGGAAAAGGTGCTGGATCTCGGGGATGCGGTTGCCGTGGTTGCGACCAACACCTGGCTCGCGCAACAGGCGGTGGACGCAATCGACATCGCCTGGGAGCCCGCCCCCTATCCCGAAACCACCGATGCGATCTTTGCCGAGATCGAAAAGGCCTTTGACGAAAGCCCCAATTCGACCCTGCGCGACGATGGCGATGTGGACAGCCTGCCCGAGGGTGCCAAGGTGATCGAGGCCGAATACCGCCTGCCCTACCTCGCCCATGCCACCATGGAGCCGATGAATGCCACCGCGCTTTACACCGGCGATGCCTTGCAGATCTGGGCGCCCAACCAGGGGCCGACGGTGGTGCAGAAATCGGCGGCCAAGATCGCGGGCCTGCCGAAAGAGGCGGTCGAGGTGCACACAACCTATCTGGGCGGTGGCTTTGGTCGCAGGATCGAGATCGACTATGCCAATCGCGCGGTAGAGGTCGCGATGCAGATGCGCGGCACGCCCGTCCAGCTCACCTGGAGCCGCGAAGAGGACATGACCCATGACTTCTACCGCCCCGGCGCCATTGCCCGCTATCGCGCGGCGGTGAAGGACGGCAAGGCAGTGATGGTGCACGGCAAGATCGCCGCCCAATCCACCACGGTGGAGGGCGCGGGCCGCATGCTGGGCCTGCCCATGTCGGGGCCGGACAAGGGTCATGTGGATGCGGCCTTCAACCAGCCGCTGGCAATCCCGAATTTCCGCGTTGAAGGCTATCTGGTGAAGCCGATGGTGCCGGTCGGCTTCTGGCGCTCGGTCGCGGCCTCCTTCAACGGCTTCTTCTCGGACACCATCCTTGACGAGATGGCCCATATCGCAGGCCGCGACCCGCTGGAGTTCCGGCTGGAACTGGCCCGCGCCGAATGGGAGCCTTCGGCACAGGTGCTGGAAAAGGTCCGCGATATGTCCGGCTGGACCGGAAAGACGCCCGAGGGCGTGGGGCGCGGCGTCGCACTGGCCTATAGTTTCGGCACCCCCGTGGCCGAGGTGATCGAGGTGGTGGACGAAGACGGTCAGATCCGCATCAACAAGGCCTGGATCGCCGCCGACATCGGCTTGGCCGTGGATCCCCGCAACGTCGAGGCACAGCTGTTCAGCGGCCTGGCCTACGGCCTGTCAGCGGCCTGTTTCGGTGAGATCACCTTTGCGGGCGGCGCGGTGGAGCAGCAGAATTTCCCCGATTACGAGGCGATGCGCATGCATACCATGCCGACGGTCGAGGTCGCGGTACTGCAAAACCAGACCCACATGGGCGGCGCGGGCGAGCCCGGCACACCCCCGGCAGCCCCGGCACTGGCCAATGCGCTATTCGACCTCACCGGCAAACGCGCCCGCAGCCTCCCCCTGATGCATGAGTTCGACCTGCTGGTTTGAACCGGCGTGGCGAGAATATGAATAAGAAGAGCCCGCCGCTGATCCGGCGGGCTTTTTCTGCGTGCTAGCCTTGATGGTCGACAATGCGGACAAACCTGCCCTTGCTGCCAGTGCCCCAATGACCGCTCTGCCAACATAGCCTCGCAAGAACGCAGGGTTGTTGCGAAATTGGTTCTCCTACCTAAAATGAATTCGGGAGGAATGCTTATGTTGCCAGAACAATTCACCGGTGGATGCGCGTGTGGAGCAATCCGATACAGGTCCGAAGGTGTTGCCCGCTACATGGGGAATTGCCATTGCCGTGATTGCCAGCAGGCTACTGGAAGCGCTTATTTTCCAGCAGTCCTGGTTAAACAGGAGGATTTCAAGCTCGAAAAAGGGGAGCCAAAATGGTTCGAGCGCCAAGCTGATCGCGGCCATGCTATGCTTCGTGGCTTCTGCTCTGCATGTGGGTCACCCCTGTTTCTGATCAACAAGGCAAGTGAGGGAGCGATGATCCTGTTTGCGGGTAGTTTGGATGATCCGAGCTGGTACGCGCCAAGCCGTGACATCTACGTGAAGAGCGCTCAGCCTTGGGATCAAATGGACCCCAATCTCCCGAAGGCAGATGGAATGCCTGCCTGATTGTTCCAATTTAGCTGCTTTTCGGTATCGGTTGTAAGCCGACACTCGCGCATGGCGCAGCAGTATTCAAAGAGGGCTCAAAGCGGACCAACGCGATTGGGAGGCGATTTTTGTTTTTCCCTCTCACCCTCGTACCTCTAAGACGAACGCACGATTAGGCCGACTTCTGCAACGGCTTGGGGCGCGCGCCGTCCGCCCAGTCGCGCACGGCTTCGCCGAAGGCCTGGAACAGCGGGCGTGAGACGGGATCGTTGGCGGCATCCCATTCCGGGTGCCATTGCACCGCCATGGTAAAGCCAGGGGCATCCTTGACGTAAATCGCCTCGGGCGTGCCGTCCGGGGCATGGCCGTCGATGACTATGCGCGCACCGGGGTGTTTGATGCCCTGCCCATGCAGCGTGTTGGTCATCACCTCATCGGCGCCAAAGAGGCGGTGGAACACGCCGCCGGTGGTCAGCTTCACTGAGTGGCGCAGAGCGAATTTCTCTTCCAGGGTGCCATCGGGGGGCATGCGGTGGTTCATCCGGCCCGGCAGATCGCGGATCTCGGGGTAAAGGCTTCCGCCCATGGCGACATTGACCTCCTGAAAGCCGCGGCAGATGCCAAGGAAGGGCTGGCCCCGCTCGACGCAGGCCCGAACCAGCGGCAGGGCGATGGCATCGCGGGCGCGGTCAAAGGCGCCATGGGCCTCGGTCTCTTCCTCGCCATATTCGTTGGGGTGCACGTTCGGGCGCCCGCCGGTCAGCAGGAAGCCGTCAAAGGTTTCAAGCAGTTCCTCCACCGACACATATCGCGGATCCGTGGGGATGACCAAGGGCATGCAGCCCGACACATCGGCCACTGCTTCGGAGTTCATCGTGCCGCCCGCATGGGTCGGGTATTGATCGTTGATCAGATAGGAGTTGCCGATAATGCCTACTTTGGGCCGGGCCATGATCCGCTCGCGTCTTGTTGAAGTTCCGTGACCCTAGCCGCGCGCCGCGCGGCAATCAACTCGGTAGCTTGGCGCAGGCGCTTGTTCAGCCCCGCACAGGGGACAGAGCGGTCATTCTTAATGCATTCGTGCTATGCCCCGGCGCGAACCTGACACGAACCCGGCACAAAAAGACCCGCGCCACAGCCTGGCGCGGGCCTTGTTCATCCTGTTGTCGCGAAGGGTGAAGGCCGATCAGGCCTCGCCCACCAGCCCAACGGCCTCGATCCCGGCCAGCGCTGCCGCCGCGTCATTATCCGAGGTGTCGCCCGTGACGCCAACGGCGCCCAGCACGGTGCCCTTCTTGTCGCGCAGAAGAACGCCGCCCGGAACCGGTACGACCTGGCCGCCATAGACGCCATTCACGGCAGCCATGAAATAGGCCTGCTGCTCGGCCCGCGCCATCTGGGCGCTACCGGCCATGCCCAGCATCACCGCGCCATAAGCCTTGCCGTGGGCGATGGCGAAACGGCCCGGTGCGGCGCCGTCTTCGCGTTCAAAGGACTGCACATGGCCGCCCGCATCCAGCACCACCACCGACAGGGGTTTCAGCTCCAGCTCGCGGCCCTTCTCCAGGGCCTTGCGAATAATGGTACGTGCGCGTCGAAGTGAGATGGTCATCTCCGGTGTCCTTCCGTTGAAGTGTGTCTGTCGAGGTCGATCAAAGAAAAGGACCGCAGGCAGGCTGCGGTCCGTTGCTGTGGTGTTACCCGGCGGCCTTCAGTTCCAGGCGGCGGGCATGCAGCACCGGCTCGGTATAGCCGGAGGGCTGGATACGGCCCTTGAAGACCAGATCGCAGGCGGCCTGGAAGGCGATGCCGTCAAAGCCGGGCGCCATCGGGCGGTAGGCGGGATCGCCCGCGTTCTGCCCATCCACCACGGCGGCCATCTTCTGCATCGCGGCCATCACCTGCTCTTCGGAGACAACGCCATGGTGCAGCCAGTTGGCCAGCGCCTGGGAGGAGATCCGGCAGGTGGCGCGGTCTTCCATCAGGCCCACATCGTTGATGTCTGGCACCTTGGAACAGCCAACGCCCTGATCGACCCAGCGCACCACATAGCCAAGGATGCCCTGGGCGTTGTTCTCGATCTCATTGGCGATTTCGTCATCCGACAGGTTCTGCCCCTCCATCACCGGGATGGTCAGCAGGTCCGCAAGGCTGCCGCGGGCACCGCCTGCCTTGAGTTCATCCTGGCGCGCCAGCACGTCGATCTTGTGATAATGGGTCGCGTGCAGGGTCGCAGCGGTGGGCGAAGGCACCCAGGCACAGGTCGCGCCGGACTGGGGATGGCCGATCTTGGCCTCCAGCATCTCGCCCATGCGATCGGGCATGGCCCACATGCCCTTGCCGATCTGCGCGCGCCCCTTGAGGCCGCAGGCTAGGCCGATATCCACGTTGCGATCCTCGTAGGACGCAATCCAGGGGGTCGATTTCATCTCGCCCTTGCGCAGCATCGGCCCCGCTTCCATCGAGGTATGGATCTCGTCGCCGGTGCGATCCAGGAAGCCGGTGTTGATGAAGGCCACGCGGGATTTGGCGGCGCGGATACATTCCTTGAGGTTTACCGAGGTGCGGCGTTCCTCGTCCATGATGCCGATCTTGACGGTGTTGCGCGGCAGGCCCAGCGCGTCTTCGACGTGATCGAAGATGCGCACGGCAAAGGCGACCTCTTCGGGGCCGTGCATCTTGGGTTTCACCACATAGACCGACCCATGGGTGGAGTTGCCGCCCTCGGATTTGAGGTCATGCATGGCAATCAGCACCGTGATCATCGCATCAAGGAAGCCCTCACCCGCCTCGCGGCCCTCGCTGTCCAGCACCGCCGGGTTGGTCATCAGGTGACCGACGTTGCGCACCAGCAAAAGCGAGCGGCCTTTCAGGGTCGCGGCCTCACCAGCGGGCGTGGTCATGGTCACGTCATCATTCAAAACGCGGGTGAAGGTTGCGCCGCCCTTGCTGACTTCCTCGGCCAGGTCGCGCTTCATCAGACCCAGCCAGTTGGAATAGGCCTGCACCTTGTCCGCGGCATCCACGCAGGCGACCGAGTCTTCGCAGTCCATGATGGTGGAGAGGGCGGATTCCAGCGTGATGTCATTGATGCCTGCGCGGTCGTCCTTGCCGATATTGCCGCTGGCGTCGATCTCGACGATGGCATGCAACCCGTTGTTCTTGAGGAAGACACGCGACGGGGTCGAGGCGTCGCCGGCATAGCCTGCGAATTGACCTTCCTCTTTCAGCGCGGGAACCAACGCGCCGTCTGCAACCGACAGCGCATCGACATCGGCCCAGGAGCCAGAGGCCAGCGGGAAGGTCTCATCCAGGAAGGCCCGGCCCCAGGCGATCACCCGCGCGCCGCGCGCGGCGTCATAGCCACCAGCAGCAGGCAGATCGCCCATGGCATCGGTGCCATACAGCGCATCATACAGGGAGCCCCAGCGGGCGTTGGCCGCATTCAGGGCAAAACGCGCGTTGGTGATCGGCACCACCAGCTGCGGGCCGGGTGTCAGGGCGATCTCGGGGTCGACATTCACGGTCTCCACCTCGAAATCATCGCCCTCGGGCACCAGGTAGCCGATCTCCTTCAGGAAGGCGGTATAGGCTGCAGCATCATGCGGCTGACCGCGCCGCTCCAGATGCCAGGCGTCGATGCGGCTCTGGATCTCTTCGCGCGTGGCCAGCAGGGCGCGGTTCTCGTCACCCATGCCATTCACAAGGCCCGAAAGACCGGACCAGAAGGCATCTGCGCTGACCCCGGTTCCCGGCAAAGCCTTGGTTTCGATAAAGTCAGCCAGCTCGGATGCAACCTGCATCCCGTGAATGTCTTTCCTGTCAGCCATGAGCGCTTTCTCCTCCAAGGTCATCCGCGATTGTTTCCCCGATACAGGAAAAGTTTCCTATCGGCAACAAGGGTGGTAAATTTTTCTGACCAATTTGGCAGAGGCTGTTTCAAATCTTCTTTGCAGATCCCGCCTTGGCCACGCTGCGGCAACGCGCCGAGCAATAGACCACCTGCTCCCAATCCCGCGCCCACTTGCGACGCCAGGCGAAGGGCCGGGTGCAGGCGGGGCAGATCTTGCTGGGCAGCTCCGATTTCTTGCGCATGCGGGGCATCAGAAATCAAAGCTCAACTGATCAGAGGGCTTTTGTCGGGAAGCCCCCCGCCCGCTGCGCCGACTTGGGGATTTGCGGCTGGCGTGTTTCTGAACGATACGATGTGCAACGGTGCGAAACCCCTCGGCCTTGCGCACGGACCAGACCGCATCGCGGGCGGCACGCCCCGCCTCTTTCACATCGACTACAGGCTCCGGATATCTGCACCCGAGGATCCGCCCCGCCCTCTCCCACTTCCAGGGCTCTTGCAGGAACCGGTCTGGAACCCCGGCCAACTCCGGCAGCCAGGCGCGGGTAAAGGCTCCGGTCGGATCCTGGTCCAGCCCCTGTTTCACCGGATTGTAGATGCGGATGGTGTTCATGCCAGTTGTACCCGACTGCATCTGCACCTGGCTCCAATGGATGCCGGGCTCGTAATCCGTGAACATGCGCGCCAGATGCTGCCCGGTGGCGCGCCAATCCAGCCACAGGTGATAGGAGGCCACCGACATCACCATGGCCCGCATGCGAAAGTTGAGCCAGCCCGTCGCTGTCAGGGATCGCATACAGGCATCCACAAGGGGCAGCCCGGTCTCGCCCGCCTGCCATGCCTGCAGACGCGCGGCATCCGGCTGCACGGGGCGCAGCCCCTCATAGGCCGGATGCAGGCAATGGCGCTCGATATCAGGCTGATCCTCCAGTTTCTGCATGAAGTGATCCCGCCAGGCGAGCCGCGCCTGAAAGGACTTGAGCGATCCGGCCCAGCCCCCGTTGCGCCCTTGTGATTGCTGATCGAGCGTCGCCTGCACCGCCTCGCGCACAGAAAGGGTGCCAAAGGCCAGATGCGGCGACAGGCGTGAACAGGCCGCTGCCCCCTCCAGCGGCGATGACATTTCGCGCCGGTAGTGCTGGCCGCGATGTGACAGAAAGCTGGATAGGCGCTCCAGGCCCGCAGTCCGCCCACCGGCCTGAGCACCGCAGATCCCATAAGGCGCCAGCCCCAGATCAGCAGCAGTTGGCAAAGGATCGCCCGCGCTGCAGATCCCCATGAGCCGCTCCGGTGCTGCAATGCGCGTTTGCCGCATATGGGCATCGCGGGCACCCTGCCAGCCGTCGCGCCCGGAAAGGCGGCGCACAACCCCGCATTGGGGGATTTCGATCCAAGCCAAGCCACGCCCACGCGCCCAGGCTGCAACCCGCCGGTCACGGTCATAGGTCCAGCCGTTGCCGGTTTCCTCGTGGCTGACGAGGCGCCGGACCCCATACTGCCCTGCCAGATCATCCAGCACCGCAACCGCATCCCCCACCCGCATCACCAGATCGGCGCCCCGCTGCCGCAACGCCATGCGCAGATCCTTCAGGCACTTGAGAAGGAAATCATACTGTCGGCGGGAGGCATCCGGCTGCTGCCAGAACTCGGGCTCGATAATGAAAAGACAGAGGATCGGATCTCCCAGCGCCACGGCACGCGCCAGCGCCGGATGGTCCTCCAACCGCAGATCGCGCTTGAACCACAGGAGTGTCGACATCTTCGCGGTAACTCCGTCCTTGCCATTGATGCTGATGGCTTGCTGCTCTGGGCTGCATTGCATACGACTATGGGAAAGATACGCGCGCAGGCCCGCAGCGGTTCATTTTCCGCGCGCCACGCATCCACAGGAGAGAGCCATGAAAGACGCCGCCCCCGCCTCTGCCCCGGAAACCTTTTACCTCAAGGACTACACCCCCTTCGGGTTCGAAGTGGTGAGCGTCGAACTGACCTTCAGGCTGGCCCCCAATGCCACGCGGGTGATCAGCAAGATCCGGTTTTCCCCCAAACCCGGCGCGGCGGACCCGACCTTCTTTCTGCATGGCGAAGAGCTGACCCTGATCCGCGCGGCAATCGACGGCACCGAGGTGACGCCAACCCTGACCGATACGGGCCTCACCTGCGATGTGCCGGATACCCCCTTCACCTGGGAGGCAGAGGTCGAGATCGACCCCGAAGGCAATACCGCGCTCGAAGGGCTTTACATGTCGAACGGCATGTATTGCACCCAATGCGAGGCCGAGGGTTTCCGCAAGATCACCTATTACCCGGACCGCCCCGACGTGATGTCCACCTTCAAGGTGCGCATCGAAGGCGACGAGAAGGTGAAACTCTCGAACGGCAACCCTACCGGCAACGGCGCGGGCTGGGCCGAATGGCACGACCCCTGGCCCAAGCCCGCCTACCTGTTCGCGCTGGTGGCCGGGGATCTTGTGAACCATCCTGACAGTTTCACCACCAGATCCGGCAAAGAGGTGGAGCTGAACATCTGGGTGCGCCCCGGCGACGAGGGTAAATGCGCCTTCGGCATGGAGGCGCTGAAGAAATCCATGACCTGGGACGAAGAGGTCTACGGGCGCGAATACGACCTCGATATCTTCAATATCGTCGCCGTCGACGACTTCAACATGGGCGCGATGGAGAACAAGGGTCTCAATATCTTCAACTCCTCCTGCGTACTGGCCTCGCCCGATACCTCCACCGATGCCAATTACGAACGGATCGAGGCGATCATCGCGCATGAGTATTTCCACAACTGGACCGGCAACCGCATCACCTGCCGCGATTGGTTCCAGCTGTGTCTGAAAGAAGGACTGACCGTCTTCCGCGACGCGCAGTTCACCGCTGACATGCGCTCGGCTCCGGTGAAGCGCATCTCGGATGTGATCGATCTGCGCGCGCGCCAGTTCCCCGAGGATGGCGGCCCGCTGGCCCATCCGCCACGCCCGGAACAGTTCCAGGAGATCAACAACTTCTACACCGCCACCGTCTATGAAAAAGGCGCCGAGGTGATCGGCATGCTGAAGCGGCTGGTGGGGGATGACGGCTATTCAAAGGCTCTGGATCTCTATTTTGACCGCCATGACGGGCAGGCCTGCACCATCGAGGACTGGCTCAAGGTGTTCGAGGATGCAACGGGCCGGGATCTCACACAGTTCAAGCTCTGGTACAGCCAGGCGGGCACCCCGCGCCTGAGCGTCGAAGAAAGCTACCAGGACGGCACCTATACGCTGACCTTTGAACAGAAGACCGCCCCGACGCCCGGCCAGCCGGACAAGGCGCCCCGCGTGATCCCCATCGCCGTTGGTCTTCTTGGCCCAAACGGGGACGAGGTTCTGCCCACGCAGGTCCTGGAAATGACGGAAGGCAAGCAGAGCTTCACCTTCGAAGGGCTGGCGGCAAAGCCGGTGCCCTCGATCCTGAGGGAGTTCTCGGCGCCGGTGATCCTGGAGCGCGAGACCACGAACAGTGAACGCGCCTTCCTCTTGGCCCATGACACCGATCCCTTCAACCGCTGGGAGGCGGGCAATGCCCTGGCCCGCGAGGCGCGCATCGCCATGATCCTGGACGGGGCAGCGCCGGATGCGGACTACCTTGACGCGCTGCAGAAGATGTTGCGCGACGATGATCTGGATCCGGCCTTCCGCGCCTTGGTGCTGTCGCCGCCCAGCCAGTCCAACATCGCCCAGGCCCTGCATGAACACGGTCACACCCCCGATCCGCAACAGATCCATGACGCGGCAGAGACCTTTGCCCAGACCCTGGCCGAACAGCTGGCCGACAGCCTGCCCCGGCTTTATGCCGCAACCACCGTCGATGGCCCCTACAGCCCAGACGCGGTCAGCACCGGCAAGCGGGATCTGAACGCCCGGATCCTGTCCCTGCTGACGCGGCTCGACGGCGGGCAACAGGCCGCGCGCCAATATGAGGCCGCAGACAACATGACCCAGCAATACGCAGCGCTATCCTGCCTTCTGAAGGCCGAAAAGGGCGCGGCGCAATCGCAGGCCTTCTATGACCAGTGGAAGGGCGACCGGCTGGTGATGGACAAATGGTTTGCCCTGCAGATCGCGACCGCCGCCCCCGAAGCTGCGGCCCAGATCGCACAGGATCTGACCGGACACGCCCTGTTCACCCTGAAGAACCCCAACCGGTTCCGCGCGGTGATGGGGGCGATGGCGGGCAATCACGCGGGCTTCCACCATGCATCCGGCGCGGGCTACCGCCTTCTGGCAGAGAACCTCATTGCGCTGGACAAGCTGAACCCGCAGACCACCGCCCGCATGTGTGCCGCCTTCCAGACCTGGCGGCGCTACGATGCGGACCGGCAGGCCCTGATCCGGGAGCAACTGCAGCGGATCGCTGGTACAGACGGGCTGAGCCGCGACACCACCGAGATGGTCACGCGCATTCTGGATGCCTGATCGCGCGGGACAGCACAGCGAGGCAGCCGCCCCTCCCTACCGCTTTCGCAGGCAGGGGCGCTCCCTAGCGCTGGCGCTTGCCCTCATGGCCTGGCTCCTGGGCCTGACCGCCCTTGCAGTCCTTGTGCAGGCCAGCCCCTGGCTGGTCGCGCTGCTCGGCCTGCCCACCCTGCCCGGCCTTTATGAGTTGGCAAAGAACCCGCAATCCGGGCTGGACCTGACAGAGGATCAAATCAGCTGGTTCACCGGATCCTCACGCGGGGCGGTGCCGCTGGAGCGTATCGCCCGCCTGCGCCTTGATACGCGGCTGGATTTTTCGGTGCGCGTCACCCTGGTGCTGACGACAGGTGAGAAACTGCGCCTGCCCCATCCCGCCACCCCACCGATCGAGGGCCTGACTGCGGCCTGCGACCTGCGCAAAATCCCCCACGAGAGGTATCATTTTTCGCTTTTTTAATAGCATTTTACAGGATCAGTCCGCGAACTAACCTTTTTTGCTGCGCCTACTCCCAATTCCCCAAATTGGCACCTCCCATTCCTCAGAGACGCCATGTTTGCGCCGCAAATCAGCATCAGGTTGTACCGACACGATGCGCAGCCAAACTCGCAGGATACTAAGAATGCCACGACCCTCCTTTCCGCTTGCGGATGTCCTGTCCCGCCTCTCGGCCGTCTTTGCCAGACCGGGAAAGCAGCGGCAGGATCCCGCCGGATTGCACCCTCTCCAGACCGCAGAACCCACGCCCGGCTGGAGCAGGCCCGAGGATTTCCTGTCGATACCGGTATGTCGCGAAAGCCAAGAGGATGCGCTCTGTTCTACCCTGCAACAGGAGGGTCAGTTCCTGGCCCGTCAGGAGCGCTGGGAAGAGCTGTCGGAGCGGATAGCGACGGCGGATGCGACCCACCGCACCACCCCCGGCGGCATGCCCGAAAGCGAGCTTCTGGCCTATGGCGCCCGTGCCGATGTGCTCAATGCTGTGGAACATGCGCTCAGCGAGGAGAAACCGCATGACCAGCGCCAGCTTGTCGATGGCATCATGGCACTGGAGACGATCCGCAAGGACCACCGGGACGATCCCTATCTGACCGCGTTGATCGCCCTTGCCCATATCGATATCGGCTGGCTCTGGCGCGGTCCGGGGCTGGAAGACGCCGCATCCAAGGCCCACCTGCGCCGATGTGCGGCGCATTTCGAACGGGCCGCCGCACTGCTTTCGATGATCCCGGATGATCGCCGCAGCAGCGCCTTCATCGCCGCCGCCGATTGTGCGCTATTTGCCGCCCGTCGCGAGGATGCGCTGCATGTGGCCGATGCCTATGCACGGCTGATCGACCTTGCGCCCAGGAATCACCGCCCGATGCGCGCCCTTGGCCTGCAGATGCTGCCGCGCTGTTCTGGTTCCTATGAGGCGCTGGAGCTGGAGGCCCGCCGCACCGCTGCGCGCACCGAAGAGATCTGGGGCGCCGGGGGCTACGCCTGGGTCTATTTCGATGCCCTGGCCACCGATCCGGCTGCGGGTGAGGCTGTCGATCCTCGGTTCTTCATCGATGGGCTTCGCGACATTCTGCAGGCCTGCCCCTCTCAGGACATGGCCAATCTGCTGAGCGCCTATTGCGCGGTGGCGATGGGCGGTGCGCATCTGAATGGCGCTACTCCGCGAACGCCGCGTGAAGAGATCGCCAAATCCGCGGAATGGCTGATCCGCGACCACCTGCGCGAGCTGCACCCGCTGGTCTGGGCTCATGCCGGACAGGGGTTCGACAACAACGCCCGCATTTCATCGCTCAAGCGGTTCTCGGCCCTGGGGCAGGCTCAGGCGATGAACTTCATCGCCGAGATCTTCAGGGAAGAGATTGCCCGCGGCCAGAAGATCGCCATCACGCCCGAGGGGCTGCAGATGACCACCGGATAACACAGCAGACATCCGAAAAATGAAAAGGCCGGGACATGCCCGGCCTTTTGTGTCTCAGCGCTCCACCTCAGGACTTCTTGAAGGCATCCATCAGCGCCGCGCCCAGTGCGCCGGGGCTACCGCCATCGGAACGGCCGCCATTTTTCCCCTTGGGGGAGGCCGACATCTTGCCCCGTGTGGGCGGCTTGCCACCGCGCCCTGCCCCCTGTCCGCGCCCATTGCCGCGATCACCGCGTTCGTTTTTACTGTCCCGCGCCGAGGCACCGCCGTCCTTCTTCATGGTCAGACCGATGCGCTTGCGCGGCACATCCACCTCGGTCACGGTGACCTTGACCACCTGCCCCGTCTTCACCACCTCATGCGGATCCTTCACGAAACGGTCCGCCAGCTGGCTCACATGCACCAGCCCGTCCTGATGGACGCCAATGTCCACGAAGGCGCCAAAGGCCGCCACATTGGTCACGGTTCCCTCCAGCACCATGCCCGGTTTCAGATCGGTGATCTCCTCCACCCCATCGGTGAAAGAGGCGGTGACAAAGCTCGGGCGCGGATCACGGCCGGGTTTTTCCAGTTCAGAGAAGATATCGCGCACCGTGGGCAATCCGACGTCGCCGCCGACGAAGTCTTCGGCCCGCAGCCGCTTCAGCGCCTGGCCATCGCCCATGATCTGGCGAATGTCGCGGCCGCAGGCCGAAACGATCTTGCGCGCCACATCGTAGCTTTCGGGGTGCACCGAGGAGGCATCGAGCGGCTCCTTGCCGTCCCGGATGCGCAGGAAGCCCGCGCATTGTTCAAACGCCTTCGGCCCCAGGCGCGCGACTTTCAACAGCTCCTTGCGGGTCGTGAAGGCGCCATTCATGTCCCGATGCGCAACGATCGCCTCGGCCAGACCGGGGCCAAGCCCCGATACATGCGAAAGCAGCGGCGCCGAGGCCATGTTGAGATCGACCCCAACAGCGTTCACCACATCCTCGATCACCGCCTCCAGCGATTTCGACAGTCTGTGCTGGTCCACATCGTGCTGGTACTGGCCAACGCCGATGCTTTTGGGTTCGATCTTCACCAGTTCCGCCAGCGGATCCTGCAGACGCCGCGCGATGGAGACCGCACCGCGCAAGGACACGTCAAGATCCGGAAACTCCCGCGCCGCCAGTTCGGAGGCGGAATAGACCGAGGCGCCGGCTTCGGAGACCACCACCTTGGTCGGCGCCTTGATCTTGGCGGGCAGGTGTTTCAACACCTCGGCCACCATCCGCTCCGTCTCGCGGCTGGCGGTGCCATTGCCGATGGCAATGAGTTCCACGCCATGTTCGGCGATCAGCTTCACGATCGACACCTGCGCGCCGCGCAGATCGTTCTTGGGCTGAAACGGATACAAGGTCTCGGTGGCCACCAATTTCCCGGTTGCATCCACCACTGCCGCCTTGACGCCGGTGCGAATGCCCGGATCCAGCCCGAGGGTCGGTCGCGCACCGGCTGGCGCTGCAAAGAGCAGGTCCTTGAGATTGCGGGCAAAGACCTGGATCGCATCCTCCTGTGCCCGCCCCCGCAGATCGCCCATCAGCTCCAGCATCATGGAAAGCGACAGTTTCACCCGCCACGTCCAGCCTGCTACCTTGCGCAGCCATGTGTCACCCGGCCCTTCGCCGCTGGCCCCAAGCACCGCTGCCACCATGGCCTCGGCCCGCGCCACTCCCTCTTCCGGGTCGGGACCGATATCCAGCGTCAGCACGCCCTCGTTCGATCCCCGCAGCATCGCCAGCGCCCGGTGCGAGCGCACATCGGCCCAACGCTCCCTGTGGTCGAAGTAGTCCGAGAACTTGGCGCCCTCCTGCTCCTTGCCCTCGACCACCTTTGCGGTGAGATAGGCCTCACGCTGCAGGAAGTCCCGCAAACGGCCCAGAAGATCGGCGTCCTCGGTCAGCCGTTCCGTCAGAATGTCGCGCGCGCCGTTGAGGGCATCCTTCACCGTCGGCACCGCCTCGGTCACATAGGTTTCGGCCAGCGCCTCGGGCTCAAGGCGGCGGTCGGCAAGGATGGCCTCCGCCAGTGGTTCAAGCCCGTTTTCGCGCGCGATCATCGCCTTGGTGCGGCGCTTGGGTTTATAGGGCAGATAGATGTCTTCCAGCTGCGCCTTGGTCTCGGCCTTGGCGATCTTGGCTGCCAGATCATCGGTCAGCTTGTCCTGGCTTTTGATCGACTCAAGGATGCTGCCCCGGCGCGCTTCGAGTTCACGCAGGTAAGACAGGCGCTCGTCCAGGGTGCGCAGCTGGGTGTCATCAAGGCCCCCGGTCGCCTCTTTCCGGTAGCGCGCGACAAAGGGCACGGTCGCCCCTTCATCCAACAGCGCGACGGCGGCGCTCACCTGTTTGGCCCCGGCACCGATCTCGGTCGCGATGGTCTGGGCGATGCGGGCGCTGATCTCAGGGGATGTATCCACGGGGGCTGCTCCTTTGTCGTGTCGGAGATCCGTCTTAGCTGCCCGCGCATGCATCGCCAAGAGCATGTTTTGCCGATCCCCCGGGACTGTACCCGCCCCGGCATGCATTGCCCCTTGCCCCGCGCGCGGCGGGAGCCTAGAACACCTGCCAAACATGGACATTTCATACGGCGGAAAAACATGCTCGACCTGACATATGAACTCCCCAAGCCCAAGGTGATCTCGGGCGCCAAGCATGACTGGGAACTGGTCATCGGCATGGAGGTGCATGCCCAGGTCAGCTCCAATGCGAAACTGTTCTCCGGCGCCTCCACCCAGTTCGGCGCCGAGCCGAACTCGAACGTCTCCTTCGTGGATGCGGCGATGCCCGGCATGCTGCCTGTGATCAACGAATACTGCGTCGAACAGGCGGTGCGCACCGGTCTGGGTCTCAAGGCCGATATCAACCTCTGGTCCGCCTTCGACCGCAAGAACTACTTCTATCCTGACCTGCCGCAGGGCTATCAGATCTCCCAGCTCTACCACCCCATCGTGGGCGAAGGCGAAGTGCTGGTGGAACTGGGCGACGGCACCGCGCGCATGGTGCGGATCGAGCGCATCCACATGGAGCAGGACGCGGGCAAATCCATCCACGACATGGACCCGAACATGTCCTTCGTGGACCTCAACCGCACCGGCGTCTGCCTGATGGAGATCGTCTCCCGCCCCGATATCCGTGGCCCCGAAGAGGCCGCCGCCTATATCGCCAAGCTGCGCCAGATCATGCGGTATCTCGGGACCTGCGACGGCAACATGCAGAACGGCAACCTGCGCGCCGATGTGAACGTCTCGATCTGCCTGCCCGGCGCCTATGAGAAATACCAGGAGACCCAGGATTTCTCGCATCTCGGCACCCGCTGCGAGATCAAGAACATGAACTCGATGCGCTTCATCCAGCAAGCGATCGAGGTCGAGGCCCGTCGCCAGATCGCCATCGTCGAAGCGGGCGGCAAGGTCGAGCAGGAAACCCGGCTGTACGATCCGGACAAGGGCGAGACGCGGTCGATGCGCTCCAAAGAAGAAGCGCATGACTACCGCTATTTCCCCGATCCCGACCTCCTGCCACTGGAGATCGAACAGGGTTGGGTGGACAACATCAAGGCCAACCTGCCCGAGCTGCCGGACGAAAAGAAAGCCCGATTTATCGAGGAATTCGGCCTCACCGACTACGACGCCTCGGTGCTGACGGCAGATGTGGAATCGGCCGCCTATTTCGACGAGGTCGCCAAGGGTCGCAACGGCAAGCTGGCCGCCAACTGGGTGATCAACGAGCTGTTCGGCCGCCTGAAGAAAGAAGATCACGAGATCACCGACAGCCCGGTCTCCCCGGCGCAGCTGGGTGGCATCATCGATCTTATTTCCTCGGATGCCATCTCGGGCAAGATCGCCAAGGACCTGTTCGAGATCGTCTACACCGAAGGCGGCGACCCGGCCGAGATCGTCGAGGCGCGCGGCATGAAGCAGGTGACCGACACCGGCGCCATTGAGGCCGCGCTTGACGAGATCATCGCCGCCAACCCCGCGCAGGTGGAAAAGGCCAAGGTGAACCCCAAGCTCGCGGGCTGGTTCGTCGGTCAGGTGATGAAAGCCACCGGCGGCAAGGCCAACCCCAAGGCGGTGAACGAGTTGGTCGCCAAGAAACTGGGCTAGGCCCAAGCAAATCGATTACGAAAGGCGCTCCAACCGGGGCGCCTTTTTTTGTTTGCACACTTACGCCCGGACGATAGGCCGGGCAGCCCCCGCCCGCCGCGCGGCACTGCCGCTCGCTCCATTCGGGTGCAAGCCTGCCCTTGACGCCCCTCGCGCTCTGGCCCAGCGTGGCGGCGAACGCATACCCTCTACGGAGCACGCCATGAAAACCCAATTCGATCAGGCCCTTCAGGACCGGCTCATCCGCTATGCCGCCATCGACAGTCAAAGCGATGAGACTTCGCCCTCCTCCCCCAGCACCGCGATCCAGTTCGACATGCTGAACCTGATGGTGGAAGAGCTGAAGGAGATCGGCGCGAGCGATGTGGAGCTGACTGACTATGGCACCGTGCTCGCCACCGTTCCGGGCACGGCGGAGGGGCCGACGGTGGGCTTCCTTGCCCATGTGGATACCGCGCCGCAGTTCAATGCGGCAGGCGTGAAACCGCGCCTGATCCAGGGCTACAATGGCGGCGACATCACCTTCCCCGACAATCCCGATCTGGTGCTCTCTCCCAAGGAACACCCCTATCTGGCGGGCAAGGAAGGCCACGATCTGATCACCGCCTCGGGCACCACCCTTTTGGGGGCCGATGACAAGGCGGGCATCGCCGTGGTGATGACCCTGGCGCAGCATCTGATCGACAACCCGGAGATCCCGCACGGGCCCATCCGCATCGCCTTCACCCCGGACGAGGAAATCGGCCGCGGCGTTGATCCGCGCCTGCCGCAGGATCTGGGCGTCGATTTTGCCTATACTCTGGATGGCAGCGACGTGGGCGAGATCATCTATGAGAGCTTCTCGGCCGACCGCGCGGTGGTGACGATCAAGGGCGTGTCGATCCATCCCGGCTGGGCAAAGGAGAAACTGGTCAATGCCGCGCATCTGGCCGCGAAGATCGTGCAGACCCTGCCCCAGGCCACGATGACGCCGGAAACCACGGATGAGCGCGAAGGCTTCCTGCATGTGACCGACATGAGTGGCGGCTCCTCCGAGATGGAGATCAAGCTGATCCTGCGCGATTTCGAACGTGACGGGCTGGCCGCCAAGGGCGAATTGCTGCGCAAGGTCTGCGACGCGGTGCAGGCAAGCGAGCCACGCGCCGAAATCACCTGTGAGATCTACCCGCAGTACCGCAACATGCGCTATTGGCTGGAAGAGGACATGACCCCGGTGGATCTGGCGCTTGAGGCCTGCCGCGCCAACGGGATCGAACCGATTTCCGTGCCGATCCGCGGCGGCACCGATGGCTCGCGCCTGACGGAACTGGGCGTGCCGACGCCGAACATATTCTGCGGCATGCAATGCGTGCATGGCCCGCTGGAGTGGGTCTCGGTGCAGGATATGGCAGCGGCCACCAATGTCTGCCTGACCCTGGCGCAGCTGGCAGCCCGGAAATAAGGCACCCGGCTGTAGAGAGAATGTCACGGGCCGCCTCCGGCCCGGCGGCGCATCTTGACCCGGCACATCCTTCAGCTAAACCTCGGGGGCCAGTCCGGCGATCGCCCAGGAGATCACGATGCAAGAGTTCGAATACAAAGTCGTCCCCGCCCCCCACAAGGGTACCAAGGCCAAGGGCGTGAAGACGCCGGAGGATCGCTTTGCCTATTCGATTGAAACCGTGCTGAACCAGATGGCTGCCGAAGGCTGGGAATATCAGCGCGCCGAATTGCTGCCGTCTGATGAACGGACGGGTCTCACCGGATCGACCACCAACTGGCGCAACCTGTTGATCTTTCGCCGCGCCCTGACCGCTGAGCCCCCCGAGGCAGAGGAACTGCCGGAGCAGGCCGTTGAAGAGCCCACACCGCCCCTGACCGCAACGGCGGGCGATCCACATGCGCCCGAAGGCCCAACGCCGGTGCCCGGCCCGGGGGCCACGCAGATGCAGGCCGATGACGGGGTGGAGGAAACCAGCCCCGTCGCAGGCGTAACAACCGCGCTCAAGACCCGAGCCAGCCTGACTGCAACGCGGGACCTACCCGAAGACGAGCGGGACTAAACGCGGGCGAAATGCCCGCCTAACTGCCGATATCCAGCGCCAGCGCGTGGATACGGGGCACGATATCGCCAAGCGCCTTGTGCACCGCGCGGTGCTGCGCCACCCGGTTCATCCCCGCAAACACCTCGGCCCGGATCATCACGTTAAAGTGACTCTCCCCCTGCCCGTCATGGCCTGCATGGCCGATGTGGCTGTCGCTGTCGTCCACCACCTCCAGGCGGCTGGGGTTGAAGGCCTCTTGCAGCCGGATTTCCATTTCACGTCTGATGCTCATTTTCCGCTCACTCTCATAATTTTTTCCCCTCCCCCCTTCTATCTTCCGCCCCTTAGACTAAACTGCTTGCTCCGAGTCGAGCAGAACCGAATTAGAAGGTGCGCCCATGAGCAAATCAGATCCCTTTGGTTTCGATATGTCCGTCCGCTCCGCGAAAAAGAAGAACCCACGCGGGCGTCGGGCCGTATCGGGAGCCCAGGAAACATCGGTGCGCACCTGCGCCAAGGAAGGCTGCGAGGAGCCGGGCAAGTTCCGCGCACCCAAAGCCCCCGACGTGCTGGACGACTATGTCTGGTTCTGCCAGGAGCACGTGCGCGAATACAATCAGAAATGGAACTTCTTCCAGGGCACCACAGAGGCCGAGCTGAACGCCCAGGCCTCCAAGGATAAGGTCTGGGAACGCCAGACCCGTCCCATGGGCGATCCCGAGGCGCGCGCCTGGGCCCGTTTGGGCATCGAGGATCCGCATCAGGTGCTCGGCGCCAATGCGACGCGCAACCCCGGCAAGAACGCCAAGGCGGGCCGCCGCCTGCCCGCCACCGAACGCCGCGCGATCGAAATCCTGGAGGCCAAGGACGATTGGTCCAAGGCCGAAATCCGCAAGGCCTACAAGAAGCTGATCAAGGTGCTACACCCCGATATGAACGGCGGCGACCGCAGCCAGGAGGAACAGCTGCAAGAGGTGGTCTGGGCCTGGGATCAGATCAAGGACAGCCGCAGCTTCAAGTAACGCCCGCTGAAGACAACAGCTGACCTTGCGCCGGGCGTCCCTTTCCCATGGGGCGCCTTTTCCTTTTCCCGCGCAATGAGGCCAGTTTCAGATCACTTTCAGACCAAACACCGCGTCATATGGTTTCACGGCCACCTTTCGCTTGCCCTCACCCGTCAGATAAGGCACCAATCCCCCGGATTACGCCCCCCATCGATGCCGGGGGCACAGAGATAAGGATCGACTGCGATGAGCGACGGCATGTTGGATATGAATGCGAAACCGACCGATACTCTTTCGGTCCGCGATGTTTTCGGGATCGACACCGACATGACCGTAAAGGGCTTTGTCGACGGCTCTGACCGGGTGCCCGCGCTGGATCCCACCTACAAGTTCGACCCCGACACCACGCTGGCCATCCTGGCAGGCTTCAGCCACAACCGCCGCGTGATGATCCAAGGTTATCACGGCACCGGGAAATCCACCCATATCGAACAGGTCGCCGCACGTCTGAACTGGCCGTCGGTGCGGGTAAACCTCGACAGCCACATCTCGAGGATCGACCTGATCGGCAAGGACGCGATCAAGCTGCGCGACGGCAAGCAGGTCACCGAATTCCACGAAGGCATCCTGCCCTGGGCGCTGCGCAACCCGGTTGCCATCGTCTTTGACGAATACGATGCCGGCCGCGCTGACGTGATGTTCGTGATCCAGCGAGTGCTGGAGCATGACGGCAAGCTGACCCTGCTGGATCAGAACGAGATCATCACCCCGAACCCCTTCTTCCGCCTGTTTGCCACCGCAAACACCGTGGGTCTGGGCGACACCACCGGCCTCTACCACGGCACCCAGCAGATCAACCAGGCCCAGATGGACCGCTGGTCGCTGGTCGCCACGCTGAACTACCTCAGCCACGATGCGGAAACCGCCATCGTGCTGTCCAAGGCGCCCCATTACAACACCGACAAGGGCCGCAAACAGGTCAGCCAGATGGTCACCGTCGCGGATCTGACCCGCACCGCCTTCATGAACGGCGATCTCTCCACCGTGATGAGCCCCCGGACCGTGATCAACTGGGCCCAGAACGCCGAGATCTTCCGCGATGTGGGCTATGCCTTCCGTCTGTCGTTCCTCAACAAATGCGACGAGTTGGAGCGCCAGACCGTGGCCGAGTTCTACCAGCGTTGCTTTGACGAGGAACTGCCGGAAAGCGCCGCGAACGTGAGCCTCGGCTAACGCGAAAAGACCCGCCTGGTCGCAAGGCCGGGCCGTGCCCGACCGCCCCCATGGGCGGGCACTTCGTTTCCGCCCGCGGTCAGGCACCGCCCTTTGCACCAGAAGTGAAGACTGGACATCGGTGGCGCCTGGCGAAATGATCGGACCAAGGACCGCCTGCGCCATGACCAAACAAAACGACAACCCCGCCGATCCGTTCAAGAAAGCCCTGGCCGAAGCGACCAAGGTGATGGCCGACGACGCAGAACTGTCGGTCAGCTATTCGGTTGACCCCGCCGGGTTGTCGGGCGATTCCATGCGCCTGCCGCAGGTGTCGCGCCGGATGACCCGCGAGGAAGTGCTCTTGGCGCGTGGCACGGCGGACGCATTGGCGCTGCGGCACAAGTTCCACGACACTGGCGTGCACGCGAAATACGCGCCGCAGGGCGAGATGGCCCGCGACATCTACGAGGCGATGGAAACCGCCCGCTGCGAGGCAATGGGCGCGCGCCACATGCCCGGCACCGCCTCCAACATCGACGTGAAGATCCGCAATGAGGCAATCCGGCGCGGCTATGACCAGATGAAATCCTCCTCCGAGGCGCCGTTGGCCGCTGCGGCCGGTTACCTGGTGCGCCAGATGGCCACCGGCCGCCCCCTGCCCGAAGGCGCCTCCAACGTGGCCGAGCTGTGGCGCGGCTTCATCGAGGCCGAGGCGGGAGAGACGCTGGAAAACCTCGACGAGAAGATCGCCGACCAGGCGGAATTCGCCCGTTTTGCCCGCCAGATCATCACCGACCTTGGCTATGGCGATCAGCTGGGCGACGACCCCGATCAGCTGGATGACGATCAGGACGACCAGGCCGAGGATAACGCCGAAGAGCAGCCCGACCCCGACAGCACCGGCGAGGATGACTCGGATGACGAGCAGGCCGATGCCGATGCGGAACAGGCCCAGGAACAGCAGCAGGACGAAAGCCAGGCCCAGGTCTCGATGGACGAGATGGCCGAGGATGAGCTGACCGAAGAGACCGAGATGCCCGATGGCGAGGCGCCGTTGGATCCGCCCCCGCCGCCGCCCGTTTCCGAGGCCGACCCCGACTACAAGGTGTTCCTTGACACCCATGACGAGGAGATCGCGGCCGAGGATCTGGCCGAGCCCGCCGAGCTGGAGCGCCTGCGCGCCTATCTCGATCAGCAGCTGGAACCGCTGAAAGGCGCCGTATCGCGCCTGGCGAACAAGCTGCAGCGCCGCCTGCAGGCGCAGCAGAACCGCTCCTGGGAGTTCGACCTTGAAGAGGGCATCCTGGATGCAGGCCGCCTGGCGCGGGTTGTCGCCAACCCGACGACCCCCCTGTCGTTCAAGCGCGAGAAGGACACCGAGTTCCGCGACACCGTGGTAACGCTGCTCTTGGACAACTCCGGCTCGATGCGCGGGCGTCCGATCTCGATCGCGGCGATCTGCGCCGATGTTCTGGCGCGCACCCTGGAACGCTGCAACGTGAAGGTGGAAATCCTCGGCTTCACCACCCGCGCCTGGAAGGGCGGTCAGGCGCGCGAGGCCTGGCTGAACGAGGGCCGCCCGCAGCAGCCCGGGCGCCTGAACGACCTGCGCCACATCATCTACAAGGGCGCCGATGCGCCCTGGCGCCGGGTGCGTCCGAACCTTGGCCTGATGATGAAAGAGGGGCTCTTGAAGGAAAACATCGACGGCGAGGCGCTGGAGTGGGCGCACCGTCGCATGGTGAGCCGCCCCGAGGCGCGCAAGATCCTGATGGTGATCTCGGACGGGGCGCCGGTGGATGACTCGACCCTGTCGGTGAACCCGGCGAACTACCTCGAGAAACACCTACGCGACGTGATCGCCATGGTGGAGAAACGCAAGCAGGTGGAGCTTCTGGCCATCGGTATCGGCCATGATGTGACGCGCTACTATGACCGGGCGGTGACCATTACGGATGTGGAGCAGCTGGCCGGCGCGATGACCGAACAGCTGGCCGCACTGTTTGACAGCGACCCGCGCGCCCGCGCCCGTGTGATGGGGATCAAGCGCGCCAGTTGATCCGTGCAGGAAACTCCTGATTCCTGACCCGATGGCGGGGTGCTCCCGCGCCTTTCGGCTGCATCAATAGATGCCGCCAACAGCCTTGGGCATAGCGCGCCTTCGGCGCGGCCATGAATGCGGCCTCCGTATCGCGCCCGCCGCGCCTCTGGCGCGGCGCCCGGCCCAACGGGCAGAAAGGTATCTCCTGATGCCTTGATGCCGGGCGGGAGCCTCCCCTTTCCCATCAAGGACGGCGGGCTTGCCTGGGCGCCCGGGATTTGAAACAACATCGCCAAGGACATCCGCCGCAGCATTGTCTCTTGCGCCAGTTCACGGGCCTGCCGACAGAAGGAGATTTCAGCATGTACCAGTCTTTCGATGTGACGGCTCGCCCGGATCAAGGCCCCCCGCGACTGGCGGCGCTGCGCGGCGAGATGCAACAGGCCGGGCTGGACGGTTTTCTGATCCCCCGCGCCGATGCCCATCAGGGCGAATATGTGGCCGCGCGGGATGAACGGCTGTCCTGGCTGACCGGCTTCACCGGCTCGGCCGGCTTCTGTGCCGTGCTGGGCCAAATCGCTGGTGTTTTCATCGACGGACGCTACCGGACGCAGGTCAAGCATCAGGTCGCCCTGGACGCCTTCACGCCCGTGCCCTGGCCCGAGGTACAGCTGCATGACTGGCTGAAGGAGCAGCTCCCCGATGGGGGGAAGGTCGGGTTTGATCCCTGGCTGCACGCGGCCGGTCAGATCACCACCCTGCGCCACAGGTTGGACGGCACCGGTATCAGCCTAGAGCCCTGCGATAATCTGGTGGACCGCATCTGGGAGGATCAGCCTGCGGCCCCGATGAACCCGGTCACCGCCCACCCCGAGATCTACGCAGGCGAAAGCGCGGCCGATAAATGTGCGCGCCTGGCGGCGGATTTGCGCAATGCGGACCAGGAAGCTGCCCTGATCACCCTGCCAGACAGCATCATGTGGCTGCTGAACATTCGCGGTTCCGACATCCCCCGCAACCCCGTCGCCCATGGGTTTGCCATCCTGCACAACGACGCCCGCGTCGATCTCTTCATGGCAGAGGGCAAGCTGCAGCACCTGCCGGAGCATCTGGGAGACAGGGTGACGGTCCACGCGCCTGAGCGTTTTCTGGAGGCGGTCGCGGCCCTCAATGGCACGGTGGCGGCGGATCCGGACACGCTGCCCCAGATCGTGGCCGACCAACTGGGCGAGCGTCTCAGCCCGACGGGCGATCCTTGTGTTCTGCCAAAGGCCAGAAAGACCAAAGCCGAGATCGAAGGCAGCGCCGCCGCCCATCTGCGTGATGGCGCCGCCGTGGTGGAGCTGCTGGCCTGGCTGGATGCGCAAGACCCTGGCACCGTTACCGAAATCGATGTGGTCAAACAGCTGGAAGAGCTGCGCCGTCGCGACGACCGCCTGCGCGACATCAGCTTCGATACCATCGCGGGCACCGGGGCCAATGGCGCGGTGATCCACTACCGGGTCACGGAGGAGACCGACACGCTCTTGCAGGACGGCGATCTTCTGGTGCTGGACAGCGGCGGGCAATATCTGGACGGCACCACCGACATCACCCGAACCATCGCCATCGGCACGCCCGGAGAGGACGAGCGCGCTGCCTTTACCCGCGTGTTGCAGGGCATGATCGCCATCTCGCGGCTGCGCTGGCCCAAAGGCCTTGCGGGCCGCGATATCGAGGCCATCGGCCGGATGCCCCTGTGGCTGGCCGGGCAGGATTTCAACCACGGTCTGGGTCATGGGGTTGGCGCCTATCTGAGCGTCCACGAGGGGCCGCAACGGCTCAGCCGGGTGTCTTCGGTGCCCTTGCAGGAGGGCATGATCCTGTCGAATGAACCGGGCTACTACCGCGAGGGTGCCTTTGGCATCCGCATCGAGAACCTGATCGTTGCACAGAAGGCCCCCGACCTGCCAGGCGCCGATGCAGAGCGGGAAATGCTGATCTGGCGCACGTTAACCTTTGTGCCTATTGACCGGCGGCTGATTGACGCAGATATGCTATCGGGTGAGGAACGTGATTGGCTGAACGCCTATCATGACGAGGTTACCCGGAAAATCCGCCCTCTGATCAGCCCGGCCGCTCAGGCCTGGCTGGAGGATGCGACGGCGACAATCTGATACCTGATTGTTACAAAGCCCGGGCAAGACATGCGCAGAAATGACGAGATGGGGGACACTATGAGCAATATCCGAATTCGCAATGCAGAAGGAACCTGGGTGGTGCGCTCGGGCGGGGCCGTTCTGGGGGAAACCAGCCGCGCCCTGGAACTGAGCGAAGAGGGATACCCTCCGGTGATCTACTTCCCGCGCGAAGACATCGCCATGGCCTTCCTCGACCCGGGCAGCAAGACAAGCCATTGCCCCCACAAGGGCGATGCCTCCTATTACTCCATCGTCAATAAATCCTCGGTCACCGAAAACGCCGCCTGGAGCTATGAAGCCCCCAACGAGGCGGTGGCGGCGATCAAGGGCTATCTGGCCTTCTACCCCAGCGAGACGGTCAAGATCGAACAGATCTGAGGGGAAAAGCCGACGGGAGGGGCAGTCAACCGGCGCTGACCGGTTCTGTCTGTTCCGTCAAGGCGCCCAAATCAGGCGCGTCGTGATCAGGGTCATCGTGGTCAGGCGCGTGGTGAAGTGGCTGGCCAATTGCGCGTGCTCACCCGCCCCAAGCCTGGCAGAGCTCAGCCCGCAGCAACCAAACAGGCACAGCGAAAGAAAGCGCAGCCCGCGCGCCTTTTTACATAATCAGAGCGTGGTCTACAGAAGAACAGATCGGCTCAGATGCCGTCTTGCCTGTTCCAACCCCTCACCAGAGACAAGATCGTTTGCCTCCTTGGCGCAGTCTATCGCATAGTTGACCAAAGCCTGTAGGGCTGCCTGTTCCTTGTCCTGCTCGCTCAATTTGTTTTGTGCTTCAACCTCTTGCGGGTCGAATTCATAAGTACGCATATTTTCCCTTCCGCACCTAAGTAACCCCCGTTACTGTCTTCCATAGTTCACAAGCGGGTTACTCAAATCAAGCGAAAGAAAAAGATTAATACATGCGTGACGTAGATGCATCGCAGATCAGCGGCAGACTTCTGAGGGTCTTCATCACCGTTTACGATGAGATGTCGGTGAGCAAGGCGGCCGAACGGCTGGAAACCAGCCAGTCCACCGTCAGCCACACTCTGGAGAAACTGCGCAGCATCATCGGGGACAAGCTGTTCCTGCCCTCGGGGCGCGGCATCGTTCCCAGTGCCCGCGCCGAACGGCTGGCCCCCAAGGTCAGGCGCCTCTTGGCCCAGATGGATGCGCTGCTGGACACCGGGGATTACGCGCCGCTGGAGGATCCCGAACCCTTTGTCATCGCAACCAACGGCGGCATCCTGGTGCCGCAGGTGGACAAGATCTGCAACGCCATTTGGCAGGACCTCCCGGCCAAGCGCATGGTGTTTCGCGAATTGGGATCACGCGGCAATGCCGAACACCTGCTGGACAGCGGCGAAGCCGATTTCGTGATCACCCCCCGGCCCGCAAGCTATCCTGCCTCGCTGCGCCATGCCTATCTGTTCTCTGACGCGTTCCGGGTCTTCTACGATCCTCAGATCCGCCGCCCCATCCGCAATGTCCTTGAATACAGCGGCGCCCATCATGCGACCCTGGATTTCGGGGGCACCGCCAAAAGCATTGTCCAATGCGCCCTGGACGACCAGGACCTGTCGCGCACAGTGACTGTCAGCGTTCCCAATGTCTGGGCCCTTGCCGAGGTCATTCGCGGATCCGATATGATTGCCACCCTGCCCGCGATACTGAAGGCTTCTGCCTTTCGTGGACTGGCACATTGCGACCTGCCGCTGAATATCCCTGCTGCGAATTTCGATCTTGTCTGGCACAAGCGGTTTGACGATTCCTCCCGCCTGCACTGGCTCCGCGACAAGCTGATCTCGCTGCTGGCGGAAACCGGTGGCTGACAGCGGCGCGGCTCCGCCGGTCAGCTGTGTTCCTCGGCAGCCGTCGCCACCAGCGCCCGGTTGTAAGCCTTGAGCGCATCCACATGATACAGCGCCCCAAGGAGGCCATCTGCGGCCTGCTCCCCGGCCCCCTGTGAGACGGCAGGCGAACCCTGGGGCACCTGGGCCACCACGGGCAAGAATGGCACATCGGCCCGATCAAACACCGGCAAGGCGGCCTCCAGCGATTGCTCGGGGCGCAGGTACAGGCCCTGTTCGATCAGCGCTTTGCACTCGTCCTGCGCAGCGCCGCGCGGATCGTTGATCGGGCGCATCAGGCCACCGACGCTCAGCAGGGCCATCAGATAGGCCTGAGGCCCGGCAGCGCAATGCAGGTTGCGCTTTTCCAGCTGGGTGAGGAAGAAGGACCGGTCCACCAGCCGCGAGGCCAGCGCGGTGGACAGCGACACGGCCACCATCACCGCCAGACCGATCTGCCAGTCCCCGGTCAGTTCAAACACGATTAGCGTGGTGGAAATCGGCGCCCCCAGAACCGCCGCCGCCACCGCCCCCATGCCGGCAAAGGCATAAAGCGTATGGGTGCCAGAGACCTCGGGCAGGATCGAGGTGGCAATCAGACCAAAGGCAAGCCCTGTCATCGCACCGATCATCAGCGAAGGTGAGAAGACGCCACCGCCCATGCGCCCGCCCATGGTGATGGCGACGGCCGCGGTCTTGACCATGGTGAACAGGATCGCCTGCGACAGTACCAGCCCGCCGGTCAGCGCCAGGACCGTGGTCTCATAGCCGACCCCGATGATATGGGGAAACCAGATCGCAATCCCTCCGAGCATAGCGCCCGAGATCGCTGGACGCAGCCAGCGTGGGATCGACAGGGCAGATTGCACCTCATTTCCCAGATTGTCGGCCCAGAAGATCGAGCGCATCAAGATCACCGCCACCAGGCCGCAGACCAGGCCCAGCACCAGAAAGGCAGGAAGCTCCACGTAAAACTGCAAGGCGCCGGGCGTGTTCAGGGTGAACTCGGTGACATCGCCATATTCCAGCCGGTTGATCACGGTGCCCGCCACCGCGGCAATCACGATTGGCGCAAAGGCATGCACCGCGAAATGGCGCAGCACCACCTCAAGCGCAAACAATGCGCCTGCAATGGGGGCGTTGAAACTGGCCGAGACAGCCGCTGCCACGGCACAGCCCAGCAGGTCTCGCCCGGTGATGCCATCGGCCTTGATCCGATCGCTGACCCAGCTGGAGATCACCCCCGCCAAATGCACCACCGGCCCCTCGCGCCCGGTCGATCCGCCGGTGGAGAGTGTCAGGAAAGAGGCCATGGCAGAGCCAAGCCCCTCGCGGAGCTCGACGCGACCATTGCGCATCGCCGCCCCCTCGATCACATCAGCGACCGAGCGTACCCGGCCGTCGGGGGTGAAATAGTGCAGGATCAACCCCACGATCAGCCCGCCCACCGTCGGGATCGCCAACAGCAGATACCACGGCAGGTCCTGAGCAAAGCTGTGCAGGTAGTCAACATCCTCGGCCCCGTAAACCCAGCCCTGCAAGGCGGTGATCCCCTTGCGGAAAAACAGCGCGGCAAACCCCGCCGCGATGCCGATCAGCAGGGCGATGAGCCAGAACTGAAACTGACTGGGCCCACGGTGCAGCAGAATCCGCCAGATATCACGCAGCCATGCCAGCCCCTGCAGGGCCAGGGCTTTGGGTCCGATCTGGGAGTTAGGTGCCATGGGTCGCCTTCAATTTCCTGCCCCCTAGTAACCAGAACAAAGTTGCCAAACTACAAATCCGGAAGCGCAATCGAGCAACGAAATCCCTATCCGGTGAGCAAGGCACCCGCGGCGGCGCGGGCCTCCTGCGTGATGGTATCGCCCGAGACCATCCGGGCGATTTCATCCACCCGTTCGGCCGCGCTCAGCGGTACGACTTCCGACAGCGTCATGCCGTCCTGAACCCGTTTTTGCACCCGCCAATGATGCGCGCCCTGGGCGGCAACCTGGGGCGAATGGGTGACCACCAAGACCTGACCGCCCGCGGCCAGGGATTTCAGGCGCCGCCCCACCGCATCGGCGGTCGCGCCCCCGACCCCACGGTCGATCTCGTCAAAGATCAGCGTCTTGGCGCTTTCCTCGCCGCGCAGGCAGACCTTCAGCGCCAGGAGGAACCGGCTGAGTTCGCCGCCCGAGGCGATCTTGTTCAACGGCCCGGCCGGGGCACCGGGGTTGGTTGCCACGGTAAAGGCCACATCGTCATGCCCCTCGGGACCGGGTTGACCTTCGCTGATGCGGGTCTCGAACACCGCGCGCTCCATCTTGAGCGGCGCCAGCTCTGCCATCACCGCCTGATCCAGCTCTGCAGCACGTGCCCGCCGCAGGTCACTCAGCGCGGCCGCCGCATCCTTGTAGAGCTTGTCGGCCCGGGCCAAAGCAGCTTCCTGATCGGCCAGATCCTGATCGCCCGCATCCAGGGCTGCCAGCTTGGCGCGCAACACATCCGCATGGGCGGCCAGATCATCGGGCAGCACGTCATGCTTGCGGGCCAGCGCCCGGATGGCGAACAGGCGCTCTTCGCAATCTTCCAATTCGCCGGGGTTGAACTCCAGCGCCTCCAGCACCCGTTCGACACCGTCCTGCGCTTCTGCCAGTTCGATCATGGCACGGCTTAGCGCTGCAAGCGGCGCATCAAGACCAGCCTCTTCGGCCCCATCAACGCCTTCCAGCCAGCGCTGCGCCTCGCCCATGGCAGGATCCGCGCCTTCGCTAAGCAGGGCATGGGCGCGAGCGATATCGCCTCGAATGCGTTCGGCCCCCTGCATCTGGCGGCGGCGCGCATCAAGCGCCTCATCCTCGCCCGGCTGGGGATCAAGCTTGTCCAGTTCCGCCACAGCGTGGCGCAGGAATTCCTCTTCGGCGCGCACGGCCTGCAGCGCGGCCCGGGTGGCCTCGACCGTCTTGCGTGCCTTGGCAGCTTCGCTCCAGGCGCTGCGGGTGGCCGCCAGCGCCGCCCCTGCCCCGGCAAAAGCATCCAGAAGCGCCCGATGGCCCTTGGGATTGAGCAGCCCGCGATCATCATGCTGACCGTGAAGTTCCACCAGCGTTTCAGACAGGGCGCGTAGCACATCCCCCGAGCAGCGCCGGTCATTGACCCAGGCGGTCTTGCGCCCCTCAGCCGTGTTGACCCGGCGCAGGATCAGCTCCGATCCGTCAGGCAATCCTGCCTCTTCGAGGACGCGATGCGCCGGGTGATCCTCGCTCAGATCGAACTCCGCGACCACCTCCCCCTGAGAGGCCCCCTGGCGCACCAATTCGGCCCGGCCCCGCCAGCCCAGCACAAAGCCAAGCGAATCCAACAGGATCGACTTGCCCGCACCGGTTTCACCGGTCAGCACATTAAGCCCGGGCTGAAAGTTCAGCTCCAGGTGATCGATGATCAGAATGTCGCGAATATCAAGAGCGCGCAGCATCACCTTGCCCCGTGACCAGCGCTGTTACAGCCACTGGCCCTTGATCGACTGACGATAGATCTGGCTGAGCCAGTTGTTGCCACGGTCCCGCAGTTTCAGCCCCTGGCTGGTCAGCAGCTTGTAGCTGTCCTCGTACCATTCGGTCGACTGGTAGTTATGACCTAGGATCGCGCCCGCCGTCTGCGCCTCTTCGGTCAGGCCAAGCGACAGGTAGGCTTCGACCAGCCGGTGCAGGGCTTCGGGCGTGTGGCTGGTGGTCTGAAAATCCTCCACCACGACGCGGAACCGGTTGATCGCCGAGGTATAATGCTTGTGGCGCAGGTAATAGCGACCGATTTCCATTTCCTTGGCGGCCAGGTGATCAAAGGCCAGATCGAATTTCAGGATGGCCGAATTGGCGTATTCGCTATCCGGATACACCTCGATGACCGTGCGCAGCGCCTGCAGCGCCTGGAAGGTCAGCCCCTGATCCCGGCCCACTTCATCGATCTGGTCGTAGTAGCTGAGCGCCAGAAGATACTGCGCATAGGCGGCGTCTTCCTCGGTCGGGTAGAAATCGATGAACCGCTGCGCCGCCGCCCGGCTGTTCTCGTAGTCCTTGGACTGGTGATAGGCAAAGGCCTGCATGATCAGCGCCTGCTTTGCCCATTCGGAATAGGGATAAAGCCGTTCGATCTCGGAGAAATAAAAGGCCGCATCCTTGGACCGGTTGCGCTCCAGCTCGAACTCGCCACGTTCGAAGATCTGATCGGGAGTGTAGCCCTCCAGAGAGCCAGCGCTTTCCGACGCGCCGCCATCGCCGCCACAGCCCGACAATGCAGCCATCAGAAGAACCGCGCCGATCCATTTGGCTCCTGCCCTGATGCCGATCATATTCGCCTCACCTTACCGCATGTGACTCGCGGGTCTCCGCCCCCGGTTATGCCCGGTCTAGCACATTCATTTGACGTGCAAAACGCCTTTAACCCACCTTGATCACCACTTGGCAGAGAATGCGCGCCCGGGTCAAGCCTGCCATCCGGCGGAGCCATGCCGCGCGGCAGGAGATCAGCCGGACGGTGCAGGCAGGAAAAAGGGCGCCGAAGCGCCCCGAGCTGCCGTCCAGCAGGGTAAAGATCAGGCCACGCGGCGGCTGGCGACGGGAATTTCCCCCCAAACCAGGCCCTGACCGGGCAGGCGCGCCACCATGGCCGGGTCACAATCCACCAGACGCACGGCGCCAGGCGTCGCAAAGAGCGCCCGCAACAGAGTGTTGGTCAGAGCATGTCCCGCGCGCTCACCGATATAATGGCCGATCAGCGGCGCACCGGCCAGCGCCAGGTCTCCCAGCGCGTCCAGCATCTTGTGGCGCACCGGCTCGTCCGAATGACGCAGCCCTTCGCCGCTTTCGACCCGATCGCCATCGAACACGACCGCGTTTTCACCCGGCACCCCACCCAGGGCCAGGCCGTTGGCCTGCATGGCCTCAACATCGGCGCGGCGGCAGAAGGTGCGGCTGTCGCACAGCTCGCGGGCAAAGGCACCGTTGCGCAGGTCCAGGGTCTTGCTTTGGCGGCCAATCGCCTTTTCGGCGAAATCGATATGGAATTCGATGACCAGTCGGTCGCTGGGCAGGAGGGTCGCCTTGGCGCCATCCTTTTCGACCGTCACTTCCTTCAAGACCTGCAGCGCCTGCACCGGAGCATTCAGGCGGCGTACGCCATCCCGCATGATACCGCGCACAAACGGGGCCGACGACCCATCGAGGATCGGAACTTCCGGTCCGTCAATCTCGACCAGGGCGTTGTGGACACCACAGCCCGCCAGAGCCGCCATCACATGTTCCACGGTGGAAACAGAGACGCCCGCCGCATTGACCAGACGGGTGCACAGTGCGGTGCGTTCCACATAGTCCCAGCGTGCAGGGATCACACTGTCGCCCAGGGCGATATCAGTACGTTTGAAACGAATGCCATGACCTGCGGCAGCGGGCTTCAGCACCATTCGTGCGGGCTGGCCGGAATGCAGGCCTGCGCCTTCAAATGTCACCGCTGCCTTCAGGGTATTTTGCACGTTGTGCCTCTTCGCTCTGCGTCCAGTCTGCTGGGACTGTCTTGCCGATGATAGGTAAGGAGTCCGGGCGCAAGCCTCAATTCAATCTTTGTAACGGATTGAAACATCGCTGTAACGTTTAGGCAAAACCCTGCCGAAACACCCGTAAACCCTTCTATTAAAATAGAAAAAGGCCGCCCTGAGGCGGCCCTTTACTGTCAATGTTTCGCGCTATCAGTTGGCTTGACGCCGCAGGAAAGCGGGAATTTCGATGCGTTCCTGGTCCGGATCCGCCTGCTGTGCGGGCTGCGGCGCAGCCTGCGGTGCCGCGGCATGCTGCGGCGCTTGCGGCTGTTGGCGCACCTGTTGAGGCTTGCTCTCGCCCCCTTCAGCGGCGCTGCCGGTCATCCGGTGGATCAGCGAGTTCAAACCGAAACGGCGCTGTTCCTGCTGCGGGTTCGGTGCCTGTGCGGCGACGGGTCGTTGCGGCTGCTGAGGCGCCTGCGGCTGCTGTGGCTGTGCCTTTTGAGCGGCGGCCTGCAGACGCATGATCGCCTCGGGCGACGGGGTGCCGGGTGCGGGGGGCTTGGGCGCCACAAAGGCCTCGGCCGCAACATCGGCGGCATCCGCCTGGGGCTGGAACTCGGGCACCTGCGGCTGGTAGGCCGGCGGCGGCAGGCCGTCGTCATCATAGACTTCCTCGGCTGCAGCGGGTTGGGCTGCTTGCTCGGTGGCGGGTGCCGCTTCCAAGCCTTCGAACAGGCTCGGCTCAGGCGCTTCGGTGGTTTCGGCAGACGCGGCGACGGGCTGCTCGACCGGGGCATCCAGCTCCAGCGGCGCGGCGCGGGTCTCTTCGACGCTGACGGTCTTCTTCAGCGGTGCGGCCATGGGTCGGCGCGGCACCGGCATGTCGGTGTTCACCTCGGAGGCATCAATCCCGGTCGCAACCACGGACACCCGCATCTTGCCTTCCATATCGGTGTCGAGCGTAGAGCCGACGATGATGTTGGCGTCCGGGTCCACCTCTTCGCGGATCCGGTTGGCAGCTTCGTCCAGTTCGAACAGGGTCAGATCATGCGCACCGGTGATGTTGATCAGCACGCCGCGCGCACCGCGCAGGGAGATCTCGTCCAACAGCGGGTTGGCGATCGCCTTTTCGGCGGCCTGGATCGCGCGATCTTCGCCCTCGGCCTCGCCGGTGCCCATCATCGCCTTGCCCATCTCGTCCATCACGGCGCGCACGTCGGCAAAGTCGAGGTTGATCAGGCCTGGGCGCACCATCAGATCGGTGACACCCTTCACGCCCTGATAGAGCACATCATCCGCCATCGAGAAGGCCTCGGTGAAGGTGGTCTTCTCATTGGCGAGGCGGAACAGGTTCTGGTTCGGGATGATGATCAGCGTATCGACCACCTTCTGCAGCGCCTCGACACCCTCTTCGGCCTGGCGCATGCGCTTGCCGCCTTCGAACTGGAAGGGTTTGGTGACGACGCCGACGGTCAGCACGCCAAGCTCACGGGCGGCCTGAGCGATGATCGGGGCCGCGCCGGTGCCGGTGCCACCGCCCATACCGGCGGTGATGAAGCACATATGCGCGCCCGCCAGGTGATCGACGATCTGTTCGATGCTCTCTTCGGCTGCGGCAGAGCCGACCTGCGGACGGGCGCCCGCGCCCAAGCCCTCGGTGACCTTGATCCCCAGCTGGATACGGCTTTTGGCGGCGCTTTGCTGCAGCGCCTGGGCATCTGTGTTGGCGACGACGAAATCGACCCCCTCCAGCGCCTTTGCGATCATATTGTTGACCGCGTTACCACCGGCACCTCCAACACCAAAGACGGTGATCTTGGGCTTCAACTCTTCCTGTCCGGGCAACGAGAGGTTCAATGTCATGCTCTTTCCGCCTGTGTTTGCAGCCCTCCCGCAAGGGCCTTTTCCTGACTTTTCTGCACAAACAGTACCGCAGCCTCGGAGTCGCGTCATCCCAAAAAGCGAAATCAGCCACAAAATATGGGGTTCCACCCAAAAATATTCGCGGTATTTCGCCGAGGGAGACAGATATAGCGGCCAATGACAGTCGCCATACTATTACCTAAGCAGTCCCGGCCCCTTCTGGTGGCCGGATTAGATCCTCTGGTATCGCGCTGTGGCCACTGCCCGGCCAGCTGTTCCGACGCTTGATGCGTTCGTTAAGAAGAATCTAACGCCTCTTTTCGCCGCTGTCACGGGGGCGAAGGCACTGAACAGATGTTTTTTGCCCTTGAAAGGCCCGAAAACCGATCGAGATCCTACCAGTTGTCCTTGAACCACTTGACCGCACGGCGCAAGGAGCGGGCCGGATAGCGGTCCACCGGCATTTCGAAATCCCACCATTCATCCTGCGGATGCGCCGCAAACAGGCTCAACCCCACCGCCGAGGCAAAGCCTGGCCCGGTGGCCGACTGCGGTAGGCCATGCACCCGCAAGGGACGTCCCAGGCGCACCTGCTGCCCCAGGATCCGGCTGGCCAGCGCATCCAGCCCCATGATCTGGCTGGAGCCACCGGTCAGAACGATCTGCTGGCTTGGCAGGTATTCGAAACCGGCTGCATCCAGGCGCACGCGCACCTCTTCCAGGATTTCCTCGACGCGGGGGCGCATGATGCCGATCAGCTCGGCGCGGCTGACCGTGCGCCGGTCGTGCTCCCAATCGCCGGTATCCCCGCCGATATCGATCATGTCCCGGTCATCGGCTCCCGTGGCGTGGACGCCACCGCAGAAGGTCTTGATCCGCTCGGCATTGGCCATGGGAACGCCCAGCCCCATGGAGATGTCGCTGGTGATGTGGTCGCCGCCCATGCGCACCGCATCGGCATAGATCATGTGTTTCTTCATGAAGACCGAAATGGAGGTCGATCCGCCGCCCATGTCGATACAGGCCGCGCCCAGCTCCTGCTCGTCCTCGACCAGCGCCGCATAGCCCGAGGCGTAGGCCGACGAAGCGATGCCCGCCAGTTCCAGATCGCAACGCTGAATGCAGCGCATCAGGTTTTGCACGGTAGAGGAATCCACCGTCAGCATATGCATGTCCACCGACAGGGTCTGCCCCATCTGGCCGCGCGGATCGGACAGGCCCGAGCGGTTGTCCAGCGCGAAGTTCACCGGCTGTGCATGCACCACCTCGCGCCCAGCGCCATAGTCCGGCACCTCGCAGGCGGCCAGAACCCGGGCCACCTCGTTCTCCGAGACCTCCTGGTCCTGCAATTCCACCTTGGCATCCAGCCCGTAGGACCGTGGGTTGGCTCCGGAAAAACAGGCAATCACGTGATCGACGCGCACGCCCGCCATCTTTTGCGCCGCCTGTACGGCGGTGCGGATTGCCCGTTCGGTTTCCTGCATGGCGGCAATTTCGCCGAATTGCACCCCGCGCGACCGCGTGGTGGCGGCACCGATCACCCGGAACCCCGATTGCCCTGCAAGCGACCCGATCGAGCCGTCCTCGCTCACCCCGCTGGCGCCATCAAAGCGCAGCACCAGGCAGGCGATCTTGGAACTGCCCACATCGAGAATGGCAACAACGCCACGCTGCAAAGCCTGGCGCCGCATCTGCCGCATGGCACGCTGCGATTGATATAGATCCGTCATCCTACAGCCCCCCGCCGTTCATTTCCCTGATCCGCCACCAGTCTTCCACCGCGTTTTGCGACATCCGCACCGTCGGACGTTCTGCAATACGCATATCCACCGCCGCCACGTCGCGTTCAAGCAGATCCTTCACTTCGCTGACCACAATTACCCGCTCCAGTGCCTGCACCGGGTTTACCTCGGGCAGAAGAATGCGCTGTCCACGGTCCAGAACCACGTCCCAGCGCCGTTCGCCGACCCGCACCAAACCGCGCATCCGCGCGCCCAGCGGGGCGGCCGCGGCAAAGAGCTTCAGCGCCTCGGCCGCCTTGGCATCTGCGCCGCGCCCGGCAATCAGCGGCAGGCCGGGATGCAGGCTGCGCCGACCCAATTCGGCCACATGGGCGCCGGTCTCGTCCAGAAGCGCCAGCCCGTCACGGCTGCGCCAGATCAGGGCCGGCTGACGCTCTTCCACATCGACCTGCAGGATACCACCCGGGCGAATGCGCACGCTGGCGGTCTTCACCGGGTCCAGGCCCTCGATCACATCCCGGATCTGCGCCAGATCCAGGTCAAAAGAACTGAGCGGGAAATCAAGCGAGACCACCTCGCGGATGTCCTCCGAGACGCTGCTGCCCGCCCCATCGATGGCCATCACGTTGACGCGGAATTCCGGACGATCCTCGATCGAGGCACGGATGGAATGCACCGTGCCCAGAACCGCATCGCGCCGTCCTTCATCGGCCAGGAAGGCGCTTGCCGCTGCGAAAACCAGGCAGAAGGGCACGCCAAAGCGCAGTCCGAACCGGATGCCGGGTGTCAGCATCCAGCGCTGCAAACGGTATTTCAGTCGCGATGGCGCCGGATCTGCCGCGGCAGCGCCCTGCCCCGTGATCTTGCCTGTGATCTTGCGCCGGATCAGCGACCGCATGAGGCATCCTCCACCATCCAGGCGCACATCTGGCCAAAACTCATGCCAACCACAGAGGCCTGTTCCGGCGTCAGGGAGGTCGGCGTCATTCCGGGCTGGGTGTTGGTCTCAAGCAGGACCAGCCCCGCCGCGCCCTTGCTGTCGTCCCAGCGAAAGTCGGTGCGGCTGACACCACGGCAGCCCAGCGCCTGATGGGCGCGAAGCGCATAATCGAGGCACATATCGAAGATATCAGCGGGGATATTGGCGGGCATTTCATGACGTGACCCACCCGGGGCGTATTTTGCATCGTAGTCATACCAGCCATCGGTCAGGATCTCGGTCACGCTGAGGGCACGATCCCCCATCACCGTCGCGGTCAGCTCGCGCCCCGGCACATAGGCTTCGACCATGAGCTGATCGGGCATCTCATCCGCAAGCACCGGAGGGCCATTGGCGGCTTCATGCACCAGGTAGATCCCGACGCTGGAGCCTTCGTTGTAGGGCTTGACCACATATGGCGGCTCCATGACATGCGACGCCGCAACAGCGGATTTTTCGAACAATCCACCGGGCGCCACAGGAAGGCCCGCCTGCGCATAGACCTGTTTGGCCTTTTCCTTGTCCATCGCCAGGGCCGAGGCCAGAACGCCGGAATGGGTATAGGGCAGCCCCATCCATTCCAGCAGGCCCTGAACGCAGCCATCCTCGCCCCAGCGGCCATGCAGGGCATTGAACACCACATCGGGCCCTGCGGCCTCAAGCCGGGCGCAGAGGTCGGAACCTGCGTCCACTTCGATCACCTGGTAGCCTTCGCCCCTCAGCGCGGCGGCGCATTCACGCCCGGAAGACAGGGACACCTCGCGCTCAGCCGAGGGGCCGCCCATCAATACCGCCACTTTCGGGAGTGTCCTGCTCGACTCACTCACCACAAGCGCCTCAATGTTATCGGGCTTTGCGCCCCTGTTTCTTGGGACCGGTTTTGGTCCGCTTTTTGCCTAGGTCACCTGCGGCAGCAGCCACGACAACCCTGTAATTCTTATCGGAGGCAATACCGCCGAGGATGGATCATAAGATGATCCCCCTTCGGCCATTATTACGCCGGAACAGTTACCGGGGTATTAACGCCCTCTTTACCATGCTTAATGGATTCGCATTTTTATTAAACCGATTAAGCCATGGCGATCCAGCCAAATCAACGGCGACCCGCGCATTGAGCGGTATTTGCCAATCGCTGCATCCTTGCGGTCACTTTGAGGCCGGATCGGGCAGCGGTTCACCAATGCGCATGATCTCCCACTGCAGGGTTATCCCGGAGTTTTCAAAGACCTTTTGGCGCACCGTTTCACCCAGCCCTTCCAGATCCGCCGCGCTGGCATTGTCCGCGTTGATCAGGAAGTTCGGGTGTTTCTCGCTCATCTGCGCCCCGCCCAGGCGTGCGCCGCGCAGCCCCGCATCATCGATGACCTTCCAGGCCTTCAGATCATGCACGTCCCCCGCCTGCCCGGTCGAGGAATAACCCGCCGGGTTGCGGAAGGTGGAGCCGGCCGAGCGGTCCTTGACCGGCTGGGTCTCGTCGCGCTTTCTCAGCTGCTCTTCCATGCGGGCATGCAAGGCACCGGGCTCCCCCTGCGGCGCCTTGAACCGGGCCGAGACCAGAACCGCGCCGTCGGGAAACTGCGTCTGACGATAGGCGAACTGCAGATCCTCTGCGTGCACCTCCTTTACCTCGCCCGCGCGGGTGACCACGGTGGCCGACTGGAAGACATCCGCCGTGTAAGAGCCATAACAGCCCGCATTCATCCGCACCGCGCCGCCGATGGAACCGGGAATGGTCCGCAAAAAGGTCAGGTCCAACCCCGCATCGGCGGCCTTGCGCGCCACATGGGCATCCAGCGCCGCAGCGCCGACGGTGACGGTATCGCCCTCGACCTCGATCTGGTTGAAGCCGCGCCCCAGCCGGATCACCACCGCCCGGATGCCACCATCACGCACGATCAAGTTCGACCCCACGCCCATGGGAAAGACCTCTACCTCCGCAGGCAGGACCCGCAGGAAGTCCTGAAGATCCGCAAGGTCGGCAGGTTGGAACAGCACATCCGCAGGGCCGCCCACGCGCAGCCAGGTGAGGTCCGCGAGGCTGCGCCCCTCGGTCAGGCGTCCGCGCACTTGGGGGAGGGAATTGGAGATATCGGTCATGTCAGGTCGCTCGTTCGCTTTCATGCAGGGTGTACGGCAAACCCGAAGAGGAGAAAAGGGTCGCAACGGAGCGGCAGATGGCTCTGAACTCAGCTTTGCAACAGGATCCGGCGCAGCCAGCGGCCGAAATAGATCACCGGCCAACGCAACACGCTCATGCCCGCGATCAGCACCGCCAACCCCCACCAGGGGCCGTTCTCATAGGTCACATAGCCAAGGAGCGGGATCCCGACAGCGATCAGCCCATAGGCGCGGCGCCAGTGGTTGTCGCGGCTGGGCAACATCGCCAGAAGGTTCGCCGCGAAGGCCCAAAGCGCCGCCAGGGTCAGGGACAGGGTCACAGCATGCCCCCCAGCGCCGTGATCAGCGCGATGGCAGAGAGGACAAGACCGACGACCGGCACCGCCATCGGCACCTCGAAGGGCGCAGCCGGGGCGCGGCGTTTCTGCAGGATCAGGGCGAGGTTCACCAGGACGAAGACCGACAGCAGCACCGAAGATGTCACCTCGGCCAGGCGGTCCACAGAAAAGAACAGCCCCGTCAGGATCACGGCAGCACCCAGCACGATGGTGGCCAGAACCGGTGTGCCAAACCGGGGGTTCGCATGGCGAAAGACTGCCAAACCGGGCGTACGTTTACCCAAGCCGAACAGCACCCGCGAGGCCATGACGATCTGCGCCAGAACCCCGTTGAGCGCGGCAAAGACCGCGATATAGGAGAGGAAATCGGGGCTCGTGCCGCGCGCCACCTGCCAGACCAGCGCCAGCGGGCTGGTGGATTGCGACAGTGCGTTCACCGAAACCGTGCGCACCGCCGCCCAGCAGACCAGCGCGTAAATCACCGATGTGATCGCCAGCGACAACAGGATCGCCCGTGGCAGGCTGCGGGTCGGCTCTGACACCTCCTCGGCCATGTTGACGATATCCTCGAAACCGATGAAGGCAAAGAAGGCCAGAACCGCACCAAGGCCAAGCCCCGCCATGATCGACATATTCGGCAGGGCGGCGGGTACGGCCCAATCGGTGGAAGGCTCGGCGGTGCCACCAGCCCAGATCACCAGGGCAAGGCCCCCCAGTTCGATGGCGGTAAAAACCGCTGCCAGCGACAGGCTTTCCAGCACGCCGATCACAGCCACCCCCACGAGCATCAGCCCCATGACCACGATTACCAGGGCGCTGTCCACACCTGTCGCAGCGGTCAGATATCCGGCACCACCGCGTAAGACGGCTCCGGCCGAAACGGTTCCCGCGACCACCACCGCAAGCCCCACGAACAGCGCCATGGCTTGCGAGGAAAACCCCTGCCCGACAAAGGCGGCCTCTCCGGCGGCTTCGGGCAAGCGGGTGGAAAACTCGGCATAGCTCAGCGCGGTCGGGGCTGCGATCAGCCCGGCCAGGACAAAGGACAGCGGCGCCCAGATCCCGGCATCCGCGACAACGGCGCCGACCAGCACATAGATCCCCGCCCCCACCATGACACCGACACCGTAGGCGGTCAGAAGTCCCAGTCCGATCCGGCGTTTCAACGGCTCTGCCATGGGGTACTCCCTTGTTCGGTATCAGGTTTGGCTCTTGTTGAGGCGCGCGGGCAATCCGTTGGCCCAGGCGCTGATCGTCCCCGCCCCAAGGCAGACCACCATGTCGCCCGGCCGCGCCTGTTCGCGCACCAATCGCTCCAGATCATCTTCGCTCAAGATGGCACGGGCATGACGATGACCATGGCGAATGAGCCCCGCCACCAGATCATCGCGGCTGGCGCCCTCGATCGGGTCCTCTCCGGCGGCAAAGACCTCGGCAATGGCGACCACATCAGCATCGTTGAAACAGGAGCAGAAATCATCGAACAGCGACGACAGCCGCGAATAGCGGTGCGGCTGATGCACGGCGATGACGCGGGCATCGCTGTCAGCGCCAATCGCCTGGCGCGCCGCCTTCAGCACGGCGGCGATCTCCACCGGGTGATGACCGTAGTCGTCGATGATGGTGACGCCATCCACCTCCCCCACCTTGGTGAAGCGGCGGTTGACCCCGCCAAAGGCCGCAAGGGCCGTGCGGATCTCATCCCCGTTCATGCCCAGATGGCGCGCAACGGCCACCGCCGACAGCGCGTTGGAGACGTTGTGATCGCCGGGCATCGGCAGGGTGCAGCCTTCGATCTTTTTACCTTCGGATTGAAGCAGAATGTCGAAATGGGCAACGCCGGCCTTATAGGTCAGGTTCACCGCGCGCACATCGGCCTGGGCGTTGAAGCCATAGGTGACGACACGGCGGTCGGTGATGCGCCCCACCAGGGCCTGCACCTCGGGGTGGTCGGTGCAGCAGACGGCAACACCGTAGAAGGGAATGTTGGAGACGAAGTTGTAGAACCCGTCGCGCAGGGTATCGAAGTCACCCCAATGCTCCATATGCTCGGGGTCGATATTGGTGACCACGGCGATGGTCGCGGGCAGACGGTTGAAGGTGCCGTCGCTTTCATCCGCTTCGACCACCATCCATTCGCCCTGCCCCATGCGCGCGTTCGACCCATAGGCGTGGATGATGCCGCCATTGACCACGGTGGGATCGAAATGCCCCGCCACCATCAGCTCTGCCATCATGGTGGTGGTCGTCGTCTTGCCGTGGGTTCCGGCAATGGCGATGTTGGATTTGAGCCGCATCAGCTCGGCCAGCATCTCGGCCCGGCGCACGATGGGCAGGCCACGGCGGCGTGCCTCGTCCAGTTCGGGATTGCCGGGTTTGATCGCAGAAGAGATCACCACCACCTCGGCGTCCTCAAGGTTCTCGGCCCGCTGGCCTTCGAAGACCAGCGCGCCCAGGGTTTCCAGCCGCTGGGTGATCTTGGAGGATTTCAGGTCCGATCCCTGCACCACATAGCCAAGGTTCAACAGGACCTCGGCAATGCCCGACATGCCGATACCGCCGATGCCGACGAAATGGATCGGGCCGACGTCTCCGGGCAGTTTGGTGGCTGGTGTCATGATCTCTGTTATCCTTTTTCGGCCAGCTGCTCGACCTCGGCCACCAGACGGTCGGTGGCATCGGGAACGCCGGTGCTAAGTGCTGCATTTGCCATCTGAGTGGCCGCATCCGGGTTGCTCAGAACGGCCGAGATCTGCTCTGACAGGGCCGAAACGTCAAGAGCGCTTTCCGGAATGAGAATGGCTCCGCCTGCATCGACCAGACCGCGCGCGTTGGCGGTCTGATGATCTCCGGCAGCCGCGGCAAAGGGAATGAGGATCGAGGGGCGCCCGATGACCGAGATATCCGCAACGGAAGAGGCCCCCGAGCGCGAGATCACCAGCTGCGCCTCGCTCATCCGGGCTGGCACATCATGGAAGAACGGCTGAACATCCGCCTGGATGCCGTGCTCGGCATAGAATGCGCTGACCCGTTCGCCATCTTCATCGCGCGCCTGATGGGAGACGCGCAGATGCTGGCGGAGGCCTCCCGGCAGGGCCGCAATGGCGCCGGGCACCACGTCGGACAGGATGCGCGCACCCTGGCTGCCGCCCATCACCAGCACCGACATCGGATAATCGCCGGGCGGGATATAGGCGGCACCTGCGCGCTCCAGCACGGCGCCACGGACCGGGTTGCCCACATGAACGCCGTTTGCACCTTCCGGCAGGGCGGTCGGCCAGACACCACAGGCCACCTCGGCCACGCGTTTGGCAAAGAGCTGGTTCACCCGCCCCAGAATACCGTTCTGTTCATGGATCATCCGCGGCAGCCCCAAAAGCGTTGCCGCGCCCAGCGCCGGAATGGACGGATAACCACCAAAGCCGATCACCGCATCGGGCCGATCCCGGCGCATCTGCAAAGCCATGCTGGCGATGCCGCCGGCAATCTTCGGCCCGACCATGGCCTTGGCCAGAAGCCCGCCACGGGCAAAGGTCGCCGAGGAGACCTCGGTGATCTCCACACCATCCGGGAAGGCGCCGGTATAGCGGGCACCGCGCGCATCGGTCGACAGTTTCACCCGCCAGCCCTTTGCCAGCATCGCCTCGGCCAGGGCCTGGGCCGGGAACATATGCCCGCCCGTGCCGCCTGCCGCCATCAAGAGCAATCTTTCAGTCATTCCACCCCCGCCTGTCGTCCCTGCTGCCTCAGCCGCGCCCGCTTCCGCGCAGGTAGTCCGCGATCTCACCCTGTGGCCGCGCCCGGGTAAAGGCCAAGAGCATCCCCATGGCAATGCCCGTCGCGATCAGGGAAGAGCCGCCGTAGCTGACGAAGGGCAGGGTCATGCCCTTGGCCGGCAACAGCCGCACGGCAACCCCCATGTTGATCATCGCCTGAACGCCAAAGATGCACACAAGGCCGGTGCCCGCAAGGCGCACGAAGGTATCGCGCTCCCGCATCAGTCGGAACAGGGAGCGCACCACCACGGTGGCATAAAGGCCGATCAGCACCATGACCAGAACCAGGCCATATTCCTCGGCGGCAACGGCCACGATGAAATCGGTATGCGCGTCAGGAAGCGACCATTTCACCTGCCCTTCGCCGACACCAACACCAAAGAGCCCGCCCTCGCGGATCGCATTGGTGGCATAGCCCAGCTGCGTGGTAGGGTCGACATCGGGGCTGAGGAAGCCATCGATGCGGCGGGCAAAATGCTCGGAATTGGAATAGGCCAGAATTCCGCCCAGCACCACCGCGCCTGCCATCCCCACCAACAGCAGCATCGGCGCCCCTGCCACGAAATACATCACGCCCCAACCGAACAGCGTCAGCGACGCCTGCCCAAAATCGGGCTGCATTACCAGCATAAGGACCACGCTCAGGCACAGGCCAAAGGAAATCAGCGTCCCCGGCGGCCCGTTGATCTGCTGGCTGGAGGCGATCATCCAGGCGGCAACCACCACGAAACCGGGCTTCAGGAACTCGGACGGCTGCAAAGAGGCAAAGCCCAGCGAATACCAGCGCACAGCCCCCTTGCCGAAATCGGTACCAAAGATCGGCAAAAAGGCCAGCGCCACAAAGGCAAAGGCAAAACCGATGATCGCAAGGCGCCGCACCAGCGTCGGAGACATCATCGAGGTCAGCACCATGGCCACCAGGGCAACGCCCCCAAAGACCGCCTGACGCTGCACATAGTGGAAATTGTCAAAACCGTTGCGCTCGGCCAGGGGCACCGAGGCCGCAAGCCCCAGCAAGAGTCCCAGCACGAAAAGCATCAGAACCGAGGACATGGTCCACTTGTCCAATGTCCGCCACCATTTGGGAAGGATGGGTTCGCCCGATTGCACGGGAACCGCACCATAGACCATCTCAGTCATGGAAACACCGCTACTGTCTGCCTCGTGATCCGCCCCGTTTTCGGGGTCTATGGGGGAACAGTAGCCTGAAAACACCGCTCAGGCCAGTGTGATGATTCGCCAGCGGCAGGTTTTTGCACCCTCAGGCCGCAGAACACCCGCTCTTGCGCCATCGCGCGTTCCGTGGTCGATGCCCTCATGCAGTTCAATACCGTGATTCTGGGGGCCGGTGCGGCCGGGATGATGTGTGCAGCCCATACGGGCGGCGACACGCTTGTGGTGGATCACGCCAAGGCACCCGGCGAGAAGATCCGCATCTCCGGCGGCGGGCGCTGCAATTTCACCAATCTCTACGCCGAGCCCGCCAACTACATCTCCGCCAATCCCCATTTCTGCAAATCGGCCATGGCCCGCTACAGCCAATGGGATTTCATCGCACTGGTAGAGCGCCACGGCATCGCCTGGTACGAAAAGACCCTGGGCCAGCTGTTCTGCGACGGCTCCGCCAAGCAGATCGTCTCGATGCTGGCGTCCGAAATGGCGCGAGCGGGCGCCGATCTGTGGCTGCAGACCGAGATCGAAGACGTCACGCATGCGGGCGAAGCCTTCACCCTGTCGTTGCTCAAGGATGGGAAAGCGCAAACCGTCACCTGCCGCAACCTAGTGCTCGCCACCGGCGGCAAATCGATCCCCAAGATGGGCGCCACCGGCCTGGCCTATGACATCGCGCACCAGTTCGGCCTGCCCGTGACCGAGGTCCGCCCCGGCCTAGTGCCCTTCACCTTCCCTGAGGGGCGGTTTTCCGCCCTGGCCGGTGTCTCCCTGCCCGCACGCCTGTCCAATGGGCGCGCCAGCTTTGACGAGGCGCTTCTGTTCACCCATCGCGGCCTGTCTGGCCCTGCGGTGCTGCAGCTCTCCTCCTACTGGCGCGAGGGCGAGGAGATCTCGGCAAACCTTGCGCCGCAGATTGACCTCTTTTCTCTCCTGCGCAGCCAGCGGCAATTGGCTGGCAAACGCGCCATCGCAACCGAACTCGCCCGCCACCTGCCCGCGCGGCTGGTGGACTATCTGAAAGAGGCACTGGCCCCGGCGCATGACCTGTCCGCGCGCCTCGCCGACCAATCGGATGCCGCCCTGCAGGCCCTCTGCGACCAGCTTTGCGACTGGCAGCTGACCCCGGGCGGCACCGAAGGCTACCGCACCGCCGAAGTGACCCTGGGGGGCATCGTTACCGATGCACTCTCCTCCAAGACGATGGAGGCAAAATCACGCCCCGGCCTTTACGCCATCGGCGAAGCGGTGGATGTGACCGGCTGGCTCGGCGGCTACAACTTCCAATGGGCCTGGGCCTCGGGGCATGCCGCAGGTACAGCCATCGCCGCCAAACGCTGATCCCCGTCACAGGCTTCCCGCACAGTCTCCCCGCTGTGGAATTCCGATCCGCTTGGGTGAGCCCGAAGCCCCTACAGGTTTTCCAACCTGCGTGTCACTTCCGCGATGAAGTCATCCCCGCGCTGTTCAAAATTGTCGTATTGATCGAAACTCGCCGCCGCCGGGGCCAGCAGAACGGTATCGCCTTCCTCGGCATCCCGCATCGCGCGGGCCACCGCCTCTGCCATGGTCGTGCAGACCTCGGCCTCCACATCCAACTGCAGTGCAAAGCCTGCTGCCTCCCGGCCAATCACATAGGCCTTGCGCACCGCACCGGTCTGCCCTTTCAAGGCCTCAAGCCCGCCATCCTTTTCCAGGCCACCGCAGATCCAGCGAATATTCTTGAAGGCACTCAGCGCCTTGACCGCACTGTCCACATTGGTGGCCTTGCTGTCATTGACGTAGCGCACTCCATTTGCGTCAGCGATAGTCTGGCTGCGATGGGGCAGACCCGGATAGCTGGCAAGCCCGCCTTCGATCATACGCGGCGCCAGCCCCAGCGCCCGCGCCGCCGCATAGGCCGCACAGGCATTCTGATGGTTATGCGCCCCCGGCAGCCCCTGCATCGCGCGCAGGTCAATCGAGGCCACCTGGCGCCCCTTGCGGTATTCGCTGAGAAACCCCTTGCGGGCAAAGACCTGCCAGCCCGGCCCGGTCAGCTTCTGCGCCGCCGAAATGCGGATCACCCGGTCATCGCTTGCCGCCTCCGAGAGTTGCCCGGCCAGGAACAGCCCCTCCGCCTCATCGACGCCAATGATGGCGCGATCCGGTCCGCCTTCGGCAAACAGGCGCCGCTTGGCCGCGAAATAACCACCCATGCCGCCATGCCGGTCCAGATGGTCGGGACTGAGGTTGGTGAAGACCGCCACATCCGGTGTCAGTGCGCGCGCCAGTTCGGTCTGATAGCTCGACAGCTCCAGCACCACAACGCCGCCATTGCCCGGCGGGTCGATATCCAGCACCCCGCGTCCGATATTGCCCGCCATCTGGCTGTCCCGGCCCGCTTCCTCGAGAATGTGCTGCAACAGGGCCACCGTCGTGGACTTGCCGTTCGATCCGGTCACCGCCACCACCTTGGGCGGCTGATCGAACTCGTCCCACTCGGATGTCGCAACCGAGCGGAAGAACAACCCGATGTCATTGTCCACCGGCACCCCCGCCAGAAGGGCCGCACGCACCACCGGATTGGGCCTGGGATAAAGATGCGGAATACCGGGCGAGACGATCAGCGTCGCCACCTCCTCAAAAGCGCCCGCGCGGGTCAGATCGGCGCAGAGGAATCCCTCGGCCTCTGCCCGCTCCCGCGCGCTCGGGTTGTCGTCCCAGCAGACCGGAACCGCGCCGCCCTCGCGCAGGGCGCGCGCCGTGGCAAGGCCGGACCGGCCCAATCCCAGAACGGCGACCTTTGCCCCTTCACAGCCTCTCACAGGGATCATGCCCAGCCTCACTCTTTGATCAAATTTCGGCGCAGAGTGCACCGGCGAAAACGGCTTTGCAAGACATCACACGAGGCGCCCGCACGCGCCGCAAGGTGCGTGCCATGCCCAACCCCTGGCAGGCGGGTTTGGCCGCGTGACAGGGGGCGGGAGCGTTCCCTTTTCAGAAACGCAGAAGGAGGCCGAAGCCCCCTTCCTCAGACCGCTTTTTCAGGTGCTCAGCGCACTTTCAGCGTGGCAAGTCCGATCATCGCCAGGATCAGCGAGATGATCCAGAAGCGGATCACGATGGTGGGTTCTGCCCAGCCCTTCTTCTCATAGTGGTGATGGATCGGCGCCATCAGGAAGACGCGCTTGCCGGTGCGCTTGAAGTAGAGCACCTGGATAATGACCGAAAGCGCCTCGACCACGAACAAACCGCCGACGATGGCCAGAACCAGCTCGTGCTTGGTCGCGACCGCAACGGCGCCCAGGGCGCCGCCCAGAGCCAGCGAGCCTGTATCGCCCATGAAGACCGCTGCAGGCGGCGCATTGTACCACAGGAACCCAAGTCCCGCACCGAACAGAGCTGCGGCGAATATCAAGATCTCACCGGTGCCCGGCACATAATGCACGTCCAGGTATTCGGTGAAATCGACCCGCCCCACCGCATAGGCAATGACACCAAGGGTGCCGCCCGCGATCATCACCGGCATGATCGCCAGACCGTCCAGCCCGTCGGTCAGGTTCACCGCATTGGCCGCCCCCACGATCACACAAATCGAAAACGGCACATAGAACAGACCCAGGTTGATCAACGTGTCCTTGAACACCGGCAGCGCCAGCTGGTTCTGAAGCCCCGCCGGGTGATAGGCCGCCGCCCACAGCGCCGCGATGATGGCAATCAGAATACCAAGCGCCAGGCGCACCTTGCCCGGCACCCCAGCGGTATTCTGCTTGGAGACCTTGGCGTAATCATCGGCAAACCCGATGAGCGCGAAGGCCAGGGTCACAAACAGCACCAGCCAGACGAAAGGATTGTCCCAGCGCGCCCACAAGAGCGTCGAGGTGATCAGCGCGCCCACGATCAGCAACCCGCCCATGGTCGGCGTGCCCGCCTTGGACAGATGCCCTTCGGGACCGTCATCGCGGATCGGCTGCCCCTTGCCCTGGCGCTTGCGCAGCACATTGATCAGCGGCTGGCCGAACAGGAAGCCAAAGACCAGCGCCGTCATGAAAGCACCGCCCGCACGGAAGGTGATATAGCGGAAAAGGTTGTAGAAATCACCGCCATCCGACAGCGCCGTCAGCCAATAGAGCATCTCAGCCGGTCCTCACTTGCTAATTTTCACATCAGAGTTCTGGCTGCCATGGCCCAAATCGCGGATGCCGTCAACGATGGATGCCAGTTTCATGCTGAGCGATCCCTTGACCAGCACCACATCGCCAGCCCCGATCTGCCGGGGCAGGTTAGCGCGCGCCTCGGCGCTTGTCGCGTGCCAGCTGCCCCGTTTTCCCTCGGGCAGCGCATCGAACAGGCTGCGCATCAGCGGCCCGATGCAATGGATCTGATCGACGGTGTCCAGGGCCGGATGCTGCGCCAGCGCGCCATGCAGCTCCGTTTCCTGCGGCCCCAATTCCTTCATGTCGCCCAGATAGGCGATGCGTCGCCCGCCTGCCTCCACCGGGGTCGCCGCCAGCACATCCAGCGCCGCCCTGACCGAGGTCGGATTGGCATTGTAGCTGTCATCCAGCAGCAGCACCCGCCCGCCGGACAGCACAACGCTCTCTCGCGCACCGCGCCCGGTGACCGGCGACCACAGCGCAAGGCTGGCAATGGCACGATCCAGATCCGCGCCCAGCGCCTCGGCACACAAGAGCGCCCCCAGCGCGTTCATGGCAAAATGCGCGCCCAGAGACTGGATATGCAACTCGGCCTCCTGCCCCAGGATCTCGGCCTCGGCAACGGTTTCCTCGCCGCTCAGGCGCACGTCCAGCAGGCGCGCGTCTGCGCCCGCATGGCCGAACCAGCGTATCGCAGCGCCGCATTCTTCTGCAACCTGCCGCAGGATCGAAGCCTCGTCGATATCGGCATTGAGGACTGCCACGCCGCCCGGCTCCAGCCCCTCCAGGATCGAGGCTTTTTCGCGGGCGATTCCGGCGACATCCTCGAAGGCCTCCAAATGTACGGCAGCCACGGTGGTGACCATTGCCACATGCGGGCGGGCCTGGCGCGCCAGCGGAGCGATCTCACCGGGGTGGTTCATGCCGATCTCGATCACGGCGAATTCGGTGTCGCGCGGCATCCGCGCCAGGGTCAGCGGCACGCCCCAATGATTGTTGTAACTGGCCACGGCAGCATGGGTGCGGCCCTGATCGCTGAGGATGCGCGCCAGCATTTCCTTGGTCGAGGTTTTCCCAACCGAGCCGGTCACGGCAATCACACGGGCCTCTGTGCGGGCGCGGGCGGCACGGCCCAAAGCCTCCAGCCCCGCCTGCACGTCTTCGACCAGCAACAGCGGTGCGCCCTTGGGCAAATCGTCGGGAACGCGCGACACCAGTGCCGCCCCTGCCCCGGCCTGCAGCGCCTGCGCCACGAAATCATGGCCATCCCGTGCGGCCTTCAAGGCCACGAAGAGATCGCCCGGCTGCAGGCTGCGGGTGTCGATGGACACGCCGGAAACGCTCCAGTCACCAATCGCCTGTCCGCCGGTGGCGGCGGCAGCTTCGGCAGAGGTCCAGAGCAGAGTGTTCATACGATTTTCCCATCCAGTGCCGCGACCGCCATACTGGCCTGTTCCACATCATCGAAGGGCAGAATATCGCTGCCGACGACCTGCCCGGTCTCATGCCCCTTACCGCAGACCAGCAAGGCATCGCCCGGTTCCAGCGCAGCGACGCCGCGCAGGATCGCCTCGGCGCGGTCGCCGACCTCAAGAGCCTCCGGCGCGCCGCCCTTGACGGCGGCGCGGATCACCGCCGGGTCCTCGCTGCGCGGGTTGTCATCGGTCACGATGACCATATCGGCATTGTCATGCGCCGCCTTGCCCATCAGCGGGCGCTTACCGGCATCGCGATCGCCGCCCGCACCGACAATGGCGATCAGGCGCCCCAGCACATGCGGGCGCAGCGCCTTGATCGCGGTGGCCACCGCATCCGGCGTATGGGCATAATCCACAAAGACCGAGGCGCCATTGTCCCGCGTCGCCGCCAGTTGCATGCGCCCGCGCACAGTGGTCAGTTCATGGAGGGTTTCAAAGACGCGCTCCGGCTGTTCGCCGCTGGCGATCACCAGACCGCAGGCCATCAGAACGTTCTCGGCCTGAAAGCCGCCTATCAGGTTCAGCCGCGCCATGAAGGGGCGGTCGTGCCAGGAAAACCGGATATCCTGGCCGGTGCCATCATAGCGCTGCCCGACAAGGGAAAAATCGCCAAGATCGCGACCCACGGTGATCACCTCTTGGCCGCGCGCGGCGGCAATGGCGCGCATCTCGGCGCCGCGGGGATCATCCATGTTGATCACCGCAACGCCCTCTTCCGGCAGCACCCGGCGGAACAGCCCGGCCTTGGCGGCGAAATACTCCTCGAAGGTGTGGTGATAATCCAGGTGATCCTGGGTGAAATTGGTGAACCCCGCCGCCGCCAGGTCAACGCCATCAAGGCGGCGCTGATCGAGCCCATGCGAGGAAGCCTCCATCGCGGCATGGGTCACACCGGCAGAGGCGGCTGCCGCCAATGCGCGGTGCAGGGTGATCGGTTCCGGCGTGGTATGGGCCAGAGGAAAGCTCCAGGCGCCCTCGACCCCGGTGGTGCCGAGGTTTACCGCCGCGTGCCCCAGCGCCATCCAGATCTGGCGCACGAAGGTCGCAACCGAAGTCTTGCCATTTGTGCCGGTGACCGCGACCATGGTTTGCGGCTGGGCCCCGAACCAGAGCGCCGCCGTATAGGCCAGCACCTGACGCGGATCCTCCACCACGATCAGCGCGGCATGGCTTTTCGCCAACGCCCCCTGCGCCAGACCGGCACCGGCCGCATCGGTCAAGACAGCCGCCGCACCCTGTTCCAATGCGGCCGTGATGAAATTGGCGCCATGAACCGTGGAGCCGGGAAGGGCTGCGAACAGGGCTCCCTCGACAACCCTACGGCTGTCCACCACCAGGTCCGAGATCACCGGATCGGCGCCGCCCCGCGCGGTCAGCCCCAGTTGGCTCAATGGCCGCGGGTTGGGTCTGTGCTGTTCGGAATTGCGGCTCATGGGGGCACCTCGCCTCAGGTCAGTTCGAGGTGAGGGTTATATCAGTCAGCGGTGCGGGTTCAATGTGCGGTCGCAGCCCCAGCAGCGGCGCGATGCGTTTCACCATCTCGGCCGCCACAGGCACCGCCGTCCAGCCTGCGGTGCGGCGCTCTTCGTCGTATGCAATGACCGAGGGTTCATCCAGGGTCACAACCAGCACGTATTTCGGATCATCCGAGGGGAAGATCGAGGCAAAGGTGGCGATCACCTTGTCCTCGTAATAGCCACCGCGCGGCTTCGGCTTGTCGGCGGTGCCGGTCTTGCCGCCCACCTGGTAGCCGGGAACGCGGGCAAAGCTGGCGGTGCCTTCGGTCACCACTCGGCGCAGCATGGTGCGCGCAGCCCTGGCAGCCTCATCCGACAGCACCCGCTCGCCATGTTGCGGCCCCTGCTGTTTCAGCACCGTGGGGTTCACCTGAAAGCCGCCATTTGCGATGGCCGCATAGCCTGCCGCAAGATGCATCGGCGTGGTGGAGATGCCGTGACCATAGGAAATCGTCATGGCCGACAGCTCGGACCAGTTCTTCGGCGTGAGCGGCTGACCGCCACGGGCCTCGACGATCTCGAAGGGGGTCGGTTCAAGCATGCCCAGGCGCGCCAGGAAGTCCTTTTGCCGCGCCACCCCGATCTGCTGCGCCAGCCGCGCGGTGCCGATGTTCGAGGATTTCTCGATGATCTCGCTCACCGTCATTTCGTTGCCGTAGTTGCGGAAATCCTTGATCGAGAACTTCCCCCAGCGCAGCGGGCCACGGGTGTCGATCACCGTATCAGGCGTCACCAGCCCCAGATCCATCGCCTGGGCTGCGGTGAAGATCTTGAAGGTAGAGCCCAATTCATAGACCCCCTGCACCGCCCGGTTGAACAGCGGGCTGACCGAGGGATCAAAGCCAGTGGTGGGCGGGCGCGGGCGTTCGTTGGGGTCGAAATCCGGCAGCGAAACCACCGAGATCACCTCGCCCGTATGCACATCCATCAGAATCGAGGTGGCGCCCTTGGCATTCATCAGCTGCATGCCGCCATCCAGCACCCGCTCGGCGGCGGCCTGTACGGTCAGATCCAGCGACAGCTGCAAGGGCCTGTGCCCATTGCCGGGGTCGCGCAGGTAGGCATCATAGTGCTTTTCCACGCCAGCGACGCCGATCACCTCGGCCGCCGAAACGCCTTCCTTGCCGAAACCGGCGCCGCCCAGCACATGGGCGGCCACGCTGCCATTGGGATATAGACGCATCTCGCGCGGGCCGAACAACAGCCCCGGATCACCGATGTCATGCACCGCCTGTTTCTGCTCGGGGCTGATTTTCTTCTTGATCCACAGGAACTTCCGCTTTCCGGTGAAGTCCTCGATCAATTGTTCCCGATCCAGGTCCGGGAATATCTCGGCCAGGCGCGTGGCAGCGCCTTCCGGATCGATCATCTGCGGCGGCTGCGCATAAAGAGAATGGGTTTCGAAATTGGTCGCCAGGATCCGGCCCTTCCGGTCCACGATATCGGCACGCTGCGCCGCGATGGCACTGCCCGCGACCGAGGCGACAGGTTCGCTTGGCTCCGAGGTCGCAAGCAGCCCCATGCGTCCGATCACCGCCGTATAAGCACAAAGGAAGAAGATCCCCAGCACCAGCAGGCGCCCTTCGGCGCGCTGACGGGCCTTGGCCTGCATGTCTTCGTGGCGCAGGCGGATATTCTCCTGCTCGATCGCATCCGGGTTCTGCCCCTTGGCACGGGCGTTCAGAATGCGGGCCAGAGGGCGCAGCGGCGTGCGGATCATGGCTGCGTCCCCCCGCCGGAGGTGGCATTGAGACCCGAGACATCGACGCCATCGGTGATTTCAAGCTCGGGGACGCGCGGATAGGCCACCTCGTCCACGCGACCGAATTGGTCCGGGCGCAACGGCAACAGACCGAGGCTGGCAAAGTTCAGCTCGGCCAGATCGATCAGCCGGTCGGGACGGTTGAGATAGGCCCATTCGGCGCGCAGAACCCCCAGACGCACCTGCGCGGCGCCGATCTGGCCCTGCAGCTCGCGGGTTTCCTTCAGCACCTGCTGGGTGGCGTAATTCTCGCGGTAGGCCCAGAAGGCCAGGCCAAAGACCGCCAGGGCGGTGACGGCGTACAAAAGCGTTTTCATCTGCGCGCCTCCTTCAGCTGCGGCATGCCCAATTCCCGCGCCGTGATCGCGACCGGCGCCGCATCGGTGCGCCGCCCCACCCTGAGCCGGGCCGAGCGGGAGCGGGGATTCTCTGCAAGCTCCTGCTCATCCGGCCCCACCGCCTTTCGGGTGACGATCTCGAACTGCGCCGGGGCTTCTTCGATCTCGGGCGCATAGCGATTGGCGCGCCCGGTCTTGCCCGCGCGGTGCTGGAAAAAGCGTTTGACCATGCGATCCTCGACCGAATGAAAGGTCACGACAGCCAATAGACCGCCGGGTTTCAGCGCCCGTTCGGCGGCCAGAAGCCCCTGGAACAGCTCATCATATTCGGCATTCACCGCGATACGCAGCGCCTGAAAGCTGCGGGTGGCGGGATGGGATTGCCCCGGCTTGGGGCGCGGCAGGCAGGATTCCACGATCCCGGCCAGTTGCAGCGTGGTGGTGATCGGCTCAACAGCCCGCGCCTTGACGATGGCCCGGGCAATGCGGCGGCTGGCGCGTTCCTCGCCATAATGAAACAGGATATCGGCCAGCTCTTCCTCGCTCAGCTCCGCGACCAGATCGGCCGCCGATGGACCATCCTGCGACATCCGCATATCAAGCGGGCCGTCCTTCATGAAGGAAAAGCCACGTTCGGCCAGGTCCAGCTGCATCGAGGACACCCCGAGATCCAGCACCACGCCATCAAGGCCTTCCGCATATTCGTCCATGCGGGAGAACACACCCTGCTGCTGCACCAACCGGTCGCCGTAATCATCGGCCCAGGATTTCGCCAATTCAAAGGCCAGCGGATCGCGATCCACCGCGATCACCTGATCGGCGCCTGCATCCAGCAGCGCCCGCGTATAGCCACCCGCACCGAAAGTGCCATCCAGCCAACGCCCGGAGACCGGGGCCACCGCCTTCAAGAGCGGACGCAGGAGAACAGGAATATGGGGACCGGAAACATTGGGCTGCTCCGTCGTCATACCTTAGTGCCCCCCGGCGCCATCAAGGAATTGCAGCGGATCGAAGTCATCCGGCAGATCCGCCATCAGCTTCTCTGCTTCAGCCATCTCCACCTCTTCGTAGGTCTGCGGCTTCCAGATCTGAAACGTATCGCCCGAGGCGATGAAAAAGGCCTCGCCCTCCAGCCCGATCTTGCCCCGCAGCTTGGCGGGCAGGACCAGGCGGCCGGTCTCATCCACCGTGGTGGGCAGGGATTGGCCGTTGAACATGCGCTCCAGGATCTTGCGCTCCCGCGAGCCGCGCGGCAGGGCCGCGATCTTGGCGTCGACCTCGTCGATTGCTTCCATTGTATAGCATTCAAGGAACTTGCGGCGATCATCACCGTAAACGATCACCAATTCGGGGTTGTCTCCGGTCTGCTGCCAGTTGGGATCGCTTGCCTCCAGAACACGGCGAAAGGAGGCCGGTATCGACACCCGCCCCTTGCTGTCCACCTTGTGGTGGCTTTCGCCTCTGAACCTGCGGCCCAAATTATCGTCCCTTTTTCGCGCCCCTCGCGGTGTGCCGACCCCCGAAAGTAAAAGGGGCGGGTTGATCTGCTGCCACTGATCAACCCGCCGCCTTGTCCCGCCGTGCGGGGTGTCCGACTGCGCGCGCCACCTGGGGGGATGTCTGCTCGCCCGCGCGCCGGATCTCTTTGTTCGAGGAAAGCGAAGGCCTGTATGAAACCTGCTTGTCTTGTTTTGCCTGGGGTCGTTTGGCGCCCCGTCCTTGCTCTCGTTCGATGACAAAAGGGATACTATGGGAAATCAGGGTACGGCAATAGGTTTCTTCACGAGACCATGGGAGAATCCGGGTTAACACGGGCAATTCTTGTTAAGACTCTATTAACCTCTATAAATGATGCAGCTTAAATTGCGGGTATTTTTCAGATTATGACTACATCTAGTGGTCCGCGATCTCCCCCTAGAGCACCCATAGTTTCCCAGAAAAAATTCAGCATCTTTTTTTTGCCACATAATATTCACGATATGTTCCGAGGCTCGGCGCCGGTGAACGCCGGAATCCTGTCAGTCCACACCTGAATTCACGCGCAGATGAGCCTCCGTGATTCGGAATCGCCAAGTATCAAGACAGCGCCGCCCATGCTTTCCCATGGAGCGATCTCGGAGCGATCAAATGTGATGGGCCGAGATATCCCACGCTATCCCAAAGCCCCTGCAAACCGCTCTGGCGAGGCCATGCAACGAGACCACGCCAGAAGGCGGCGCCCCGCACAAAGACGCGCCTGCCCCATGGGACACGCAGCCTGCACCGCGCGCACTGGACGCAGACGGTCAGGCCGGTCGCAATATCTGGATCAATAGCGGGACGGTACGGTATGGGACGGTACGGCGCGGCTCAGGCCATGCCGCCGCGCACCAGCCCCTCGGCGATCTGGCCATAGGCCTGTGCCATGGCACCCTCACCGGCCGCCACCGGGGTGCCGCCATCCGCAGCCAGCCGCGTTTCCAGATCGATCGGCAGCATACCCAAGAGCGGCAGGCCCAAGCGCTTGGCCTCGGCGGCGGCACCGCCGTGACCGAAGATATGATGCTCTCCACCGCAGTCGGGACAGGTGAAAAAGGACATGTTCTCGATCAACCCCAGAACCGGGATCTTCAGCTGTTCGAACATGTTCAGCGCCTTGCGGGCATCCAGCAGCGCCACATCCTGGGGCGTGCTGACCACGATGGCCCCGCTGAGCTCTGCCTTGGTGCACAGCGTCAGCTGCACATCCCCGGTGCCCGGCGGCAGATCCACGATGAGAACGTCCAGCTCTCCCCAGTCCACCTGCCCCAGCATCTGCTGCAACGCGCCCATCAACATGGGACCGCGCCAGATCACCGCCTTTTCCTCTTCCACCATCAGGCCGATGGACATCACCGTGACCCCATGGGCCTGAAGCGGGGTGATCCGCTTGCCATCCGGGCTGGAGGGCTTCCCACTCACCCCCATCATACGCGGCTGGCTGGGTCCATATATATCTGCATCCAGCAGGCCAACCTTGCGGCCCTGCCGGGCCAGCGCCACCGCGAGATTGGCACTGACTGTAGATTTCCCGACGCCGCCCTTGCCCGAGGCCACCGCGAGAATGCGCGCCACGCCCTCAGGCTTGATCGGCCCCTGTTGCGGCTTTGGGTGCCCCCCAAGTTTAAGACTTGGTGCCGACTGACCGGCCTGGGCTGGCCCATGGGCTGTCAAGGCCGCACTGACGGTATCCACGCCCTCCAACGCCAGAACCGCAGCTTCGGCCGCGCGGCGCAGGGGTTCCATATGCTGGGCGATGGCCGGGCTTGGCGCTTCGATCACAAACCGAACCTGAGCACCGTCAATGCTGAGCGCTCGCAGCATGTCCCGCGACACCAGCGTTCCGCCATCCGGCAAGGCCAGACGCTCAAGTGCTGCAAGAATCTGATCACGTGTCACCGGCATTATAGTCTTCCCTCTGTTTCCTGCCCCGGCCGAAGCCTCCACTGCATATAGGCTCCGCCCACCCAGCCCAAGCGAAATTGCCGTGACGGCACCCTGCCGCAGCCGGACACAAGGCGCCCATTTTTCAAGCAACACCAAGGAAATAGGCCATTTTTGCAGCCATATTCCAGCACGTCAGGAAAAGACCCATGCAAATGCTGCATAGCAGAAATGCCGAGTCTGGGGATTGTGCACCTGCAGCATTTCCTTAAATTGGTGTTCAAGAAACGCCTTTACAGGCAACGACAGAACTACTGACCTAACTAGCAAGAGCTGAGGACCTGCCCGATGGCCGCAGTAAACCACATCACCGCCCACAAGGGCACCCTGGCAGACACCGGTCTGGCCTTCCTGGACGCGTTGAAAGTGAAATTCGCACGCTACCGCGTCTATCGCGCAACCATCAACGAGCTGTCTGCCCTGACCAACCGTGAACTGGCAGACCTGGGCTTGAACCGCTCGATGATCAAGCGCCTGGCCCTCCAGGCCGCCTACGAAAACGCATAACCGAGATCAGGTCCTTTTCTCCTCCTCCCTTAAGGACCTGTAAATCGCGGTGACATCTTCCTCCTCCCTGATGTCACCGCACCCCATACCGGGATCAAACCCGGGATCTGATACATCCGGTCTCCTCCTCCCATTTGGCCGGATGTTGTTCAGAGCGGCGGCACCTCTCCTCCTCCCTGGTGTCGCCGCACCTCATACCGGGATCAAACCCGGGATCTGATACATCCGGTCTCCTCCTCCCATTTGGCCGGATGTTGTTCAGAGCGGCGACACCTCTCCTCCTCCCTGGTGTCGTCGCACCTCATACCGGGATCAAACCCGGACGTTGATACATCGGGCCTCCTCCTCCCATTTGGCCGGATGTTGCAAAGAACGGCGGTGCCTCTCCTCCTCCCTGGCACCGCCGTTTTCTTTTCCAGAGACATGAACAGAGATTTCCGCGCCAGCGCTTCTGCCGCAGGCGTGGATTTTGCGCGTGTCGTTCTCGTCAGGGGAATGGCGCGGGGGCGCTGGCAGCAAAGCTGCCAGCGCCCCCGCGCCCGGATCGGATCGCAAAGCGATCCGACCGCCTCTGCCTCAGATCACTATCTCAGAACGGTACGTCGTCATGGGCCGTGACGAATTTGGCAATCACCTTCTTCATCCCCGCCTTGTCAAAATCGACTTCCAGCTTGTCGCCCTCGATCCCGGTGATGGCGCCATAGCCGAACTTCTGGTGAAAGACCCGCTCTCCCACAGTATGGCTGGAGCTTGCGGTCAGATCGATCACCTGAGTTCGACTTTCGCGCGGCTGCGACAGGCCGCGTTCGCCTGCCCGCGCCTGCATGCGCTTCCAGCCCGGGGAATTATAGCCATCGGCCTGGGCCACGCGGTCATCGATGCGGGATTTCACCTGGGTGCCACCGGCAGCGGCACCGTAACCACCACCATACAGCCCCGGCGGCGTCAGCACCTCCACATGCTCCTCGGGCAACTCATCGATAAAGCGCGAGGGTAGCTGCGATTGCCATTGCCCGAACACCCGCCGGTTGCCCGCAAAGGAGATCGTGCAGATCTCCTCGGCGCGGGTGATGCCCACATAGGCAAGGCGGCGCTCCTCTTCGAGCCCCTTGAGACCGCTTTCATCCATCGACCGCTGCGAGGGAAAGAGACCATCCTCCCAGCCGGGCAGGAAAACCGCAGGGAACTCCAGCCCCTTGGCCGCATGCAGGGTCATGATACTGACCTTCTGCTCGGCATCCTGCTTGTCATTGTCCATCACCAGGCTGACATGTTCCAGGAAACCCTGCAGGTTCTCGAAATTCTCCAGCGCCTTCACCAGTTCCTTGAGGTTTTCAAGGCGACCCGGGCTGTCCGGGTTCTTGTCCATCTGCCACATGGTGGTGTAGCCGCTCTCATCAAGCACGATCTCGGCCAGTTCCATATGGCTGATGTCGGCATCACCCGTCATCCGGCTCCAACGGCGCAGATCCTCGACCAGTTGGCGCAGCGCCGCACCGCCCTTGCCCTTGATCTCACCGCTTTCGACGGCCAGACGGGCGCCTTCCAGCAGGGATACGCCATTCTCACGGGCGATCACCTGGATCTTCTGCTGCGCCTTGTCGCCCAGGCCGCGTTTCGGCGTGTTGACGATGCGTTCAAAGGCCAGATCATCCTCAGGCGAGACCACCAGGCGGAAATAGGCCATGGCATCGCGAATCTCGAGTCGCTCGTAGAATCGCGGACCGCCGATCACCCGGTAGGGCAGACCAATGGTCAGAAAGCGGTCCTCGAAGGCACGCATCTGGTGGGAGGCGCGAACCAGAATCGCCATATTGTTCAGATCCACAGGTGCCTGACCGCGGGTGCCACGCTGCATGGATTCGATCTCTTCGCCGATCCAGCGCGCTTCTTCCTCGCCATCCCAATGACCGATCAGGCGCACCTTCTCGCCGCCCGTCGCATCGGTCCACAGCTCCTTGCCCAGACGCCCCGCGTTGCCCCGGATCACGCCAGAGGCTGCGGCAAGGATATGTTCGGTCGAGCGGTAGTTCTGCTCCAGCCGCACCACCTTGGCGCCGGGAAAATCCTTTTCAAACCGCAGGATGTTCCCCACCTCGGCGCCGCGCCAGCCGTAGATCGACTGGTCGTCATCGCCCACACAGCAGATATTCTTGTGCCCCGCCGCCAAGAGCCGCAGCCACATATACTGCGCCACGTTGGTATCCTGATATTCGTCCACCATGATGTAACGGAACCAGCGCTGGTATTGGGCCAGAACGTCCGGATGGTTCTGGAAGATCGTCACCATATGCAGCAGCAGATCGCCGAAATCGACGGCGTTCAGTTCCTTCAGGCGGGTCTGGTACTGGGCGTAGAACTCGGTGCCGCGATGGTTATAGGCGCTGGCATCTGCGGCAGGCACCTTTTCCGGCGTCAGCGCGCGGTTCTTCCAGTCGTCGATGATCCCCGCCAGCATTCGCGCGGGCCAGCGTTTGTCGTCGATCCCCGCCGCCTGGATCAGTTGCTTCAACAGGCGGATCTGATCATCTGTGTCCAAAATGGTGAAATTCGACTTCAGCCCCGCCAGTTCCGCATGGCGGCGCAGCAGCTTGACGCAGATCGAATGAAAGGTCCCGAGCCAGGGCATGCCCTCGGCGGGCTGGCCCAGCATCCGCCCCACCCGTTCCTTCATCTCGCGCGCGGCCTTGTTGGTGAAGGTCACCGCCAGGATTTCGTTCGGGCGCGCCTGGCCCAGCGTCAGAAGGTGCACGATCCGTGTGGTCAGCGCCTTGGTCTTGCCGGTGCCGGCCCCCGCCAACATCAGCACCGGACCATCCAGACATTCCACCGCCTCCCGCTGGGCCGGGTTCAGCCCCTCCAGATAGGGTTTCGGGCGCGCAGCCATGGCGCGGGCGGAGAGGGAGGCGCCCTCGAAGGCGTCCATTTCATCGAAACTGCTCATGGGCGTGATCCTAGCGTGATTCACCCCTGCAGGAAAGAGGACGTTCACACTCTGTTCGCATCATCTTTTTGCCCCGCACCCAGGTGTCACGACGCTGAACGCCGCTGCCCATCCCAACGACGGCCCCCAGTAGCGCAACGTTTCCGCTAGACTCCAACGGCAAAGCGGCAATGATGCGCCCATGACATCGCATCAAGATCTGCACTCGCATTATCCCGGCCTGTCCGACCTGCGCAGCCGGGCCGAGCGGCGCCTGCCGCGGTTCGTCTGGGAGTACCTGGACAGCGCCACCGGGGTTGAGGCCACCAAGGCGCGCAACCGCGCGGCCCTTGATCGGATCGGCTTTCTGCCCTCGATCCTGCATGGACCGCTGGACATAGATCTGTCGACTGAGCTGTTCGGAGAGAGACTGCCCCTGCCCTTTGGCATTGCGCCGGTGGGCATGTCGGGGCTGATCTGGCCCGATGCCGAAGGCCACCTGGCCCGCTGCGGCGCGCGCAATGGCATTCCCTACAGCCTGTCGACCGTGGCCAGCCAGGCGCCCGAAGATCTGGCGCCGCACCTCGGACCGCAGGCCTGGTACCAGCTGTACCCGCCCAAGGACGAAGGCATCCGCAGGGACATGCTGGCGCGGGCGCGGGATGCGGGCTTCAAGGTGCTGGTTCTGACGGTGGATGTGCCCGTCGCCTCGCGCCGGGAACGACAGACGCGATCGGGCCTGACCCAGCCGCCACGGCTGACGCCGCGCCTGTTGGCGCAGGTGGCGATGCGCCCGGCCTGGGCCATGGGCATGGCGCGCCAACACCGGCACGAGGGCGGCATGCCCCATATGCGCACGCTCGACAAATACACGGCCGAGACTACCGGTCAGGGCCTGTCGTCCACCGCCCATATCGGCTATCTTTTGCGGACCTCTCCGGATTGGGACTACGCGCGCTGGCTACGGGACAATTGGGATGGGCCCTTCGTCATCAAGGGCGTGATGCGCCCCGAGGACGCGGAACCGCTGCAGCAGATCGGCGTCGATGCGCTGTGGGTCTCAAACCACGCCGGACGCCAGTTCGACGGCTGCCCCGCCGCCATCGAGGTTCTGCCGGAAATCCGCGCCGTAACCGACCTGCCGCTGATCTTTGACAGCGGCGTCGAAGGCGGGCTGGATATCCTGCGCGCCCTGGCGCTTGGCGCTGATTTCGTGATGTTCGGCCGTGCCTTCCACTATGCGCTGGCAGCACTGGGCACGAAGGGTCCCGATCATCTGATCGATATCCTGCGCAAGGATCTTGAGGCGAACATGGGGCAGATGGGGCTGAGCACATTGGCTCAGATCAGGGATCTACCCCGACACCATCTGACATGACGATGGCTGGCGTAAATGGCTCAGGCCGCCTGGATTGACTGAAAGCTGGCGAGGAAATCCCGCACCAACCGGCGGACCGTGACATCGTCGCCGCGGGCCTCGCTGTTCATCGGGAACAGCTCGCGCAGCGAAAAGACGCTGTCGCGCGCCAGGACCGGCAGTTGCTCGGGCGTCAGCAACCCCATGCGCCAATCGGGAAAGGCCCGAAATTCGGCCGCCTCGCTCTGCACCACCCGCAGGTTCGCATGGCGCGGATCCTCGGCGATTTTCTGATAGCGCAGCGCCAGCTTGTCCGCGCCACCTTCCAGCACCTGGAAGAAGCAGGACCCGTGATACAGCAAAAGACCGGTCAACCCGTCGCGGGCGTTGTTGGTGCGGGACAAACCGACGATCCCCGCAACCTCTCTTGCGGTCATTTTCCGGGCCATATGGCTGAAATAGACGATCCTGTGCATCTTGGCTCCTTTCCGATAAAAGGCCTCTCCCAACCCGCCGCTCTGCCGTGAGTTGCGCCCGCCAGGCGGCATGCAAAGGTATACAGGGCATCTCCCCCTTCGGATTTGCGCTTCGGGATATGAGCCGACCGGACCGAGGGTTCAAAAGGATACCTCCCTATCCGGGCGGTGGTTTCAGCATACCTCCGGCACCGCGTCTCAGACCAAAGGCGCGGATCTTCGGCCCTGGGGTTTGGCCACATGTGAGGAGCACCGCGCGAATCTCCGGCAACCCGACCGTGTACAGGAATTTGCGGTGCCGAGTTTTTGCCGCCGACGGCGCCTTTTGGAAAATGAGGGCGCTATCATGCAAAATGAGAGCGCAATCATGCTGCCGAATACCCAGAACTACGGGTATACCCGACGCCAAGATGCGCCTAACACATCGCCAGACAGACTGACCTCGGGGGAAGATATGACCGACTTCAAGAAGATCCTGATAGCCAACCGCGGCGAGATTGCGATCCGTGTGATGCGGGCTGCGAATGAAATGGGCAAGAGGACCGTTGCGGTCTATGCCGAGGAGGACAAGCTGGGGCTGCACCGCTTCAAGGCGGATGAGGCCTACCGCATCGGCGAGGGTCTTGGGCCGGTGGCGGCCTATCTCTCGATCGACGAGATCATCCGCGTCGCCAAGGAGAGCGGCGCCGATGCGATCCATCCGGGCTATGGCCTGTTGTCGGAAAACCCCGATTTCGTCGATGCCTGCGCCCGCAACGGCATCACCTTCATCGGTCCCAAGGCCGAGACCATGCGCGCGCTGGGGGACAAGGCCTCGGCGCGGCGCGTGGCGGTCGAGGCGGGCGTGCCGGTCATCCCCGCGACCGAGGTGCTGGGCGATGACATGGCCGCCATCAAGACCGAGGCGGCCGAGGTCGGATACCCGTTGATGCTGAAGGCCTCCTGGGGCGGTGGCGGGCGCGGCATGCGTCCGATCCTGTCCGAGGATGAGCTGGAAGAGAAGGTGCTTGAGGGCCGCCGCGAGGCCGAAGCCGCATTCGGCAATGGCGAAGGGTATCTCGAAAAGATGATCACCCGCGCCCGTCACGTGGAGGTGCAGATCCTCGGCGACAAGCACGGGCAGATCTACCACCTGTGGGAGCGGGATTGTTCGGTGCAGCGGCGCAACCAGAAAGTGGTGGAACGCGCCCCTGCCCCCTACCTCAGTGACGCGCAGCGCGAGGAGCTCTGCGACCTGGGTCGCCGGATCTGCCAGCATGTGAACTACGAATGCGCGGGCACCGTCGAATTCCTGATGGATATGGAGACTGGCAACTTCTACTTCATCGAGGTGAACCCCCGCGTGCAGGTGGAGCACACCGTCACCGAGGAAGTCACCGGCATCGACATCGTTCAGGCGCAGATCCTGATCGCCGAGGGCAAGACCCTGGCCGAGGCGACCGGCAAGGCGGATCAATCCGAGATCCGTCTCAACGGTCATGCGCTGCAGACCCGGGTCACCACCGAGGATCCGCTCAACAACTTCATCCCCGACTATGGCCGTATCACCGCCTACCGCTCGGCCACCGGCATGGGCATTCGCCTGGATGGCGGCACGGCCTATGCGGGCGGGGTGATCACCCGCTATTACGACAGCCTCTTGACCAAGGTCACCGCCTGGGCGCCGACCCCGGAAAAGGCGATTGCCCGCATGGACCGCGCCCTGCGCGAATTCCGGGTGCGCGGCGTCTCCACCAATATCGCCTTTGTCGAGAACCTGCTGAAGCACCCGACCTTTCTCAGCAATGAATACACCACCAAGTTCATCGACGAGACGCCCGAGCTGTTCCAGTTCGCCAAGCGCCAGGACCGCGGCACCAAGGTACTGACCTATATCGCCGATATCAGCGTCAACGGGCACCCCGAGACCGAAGGCCGCCCGGAGCCGAAAGCCGACCTGAAGGATCCGCGCGCCCCCAGGGTGGAGCCGGGCACCCTGCCCTATGGCACCCGCAACCTTCTGGAGCAGAAGGGCGCGCAGGCGGTGGCCGACTGGATGAAGGCGCAGCGCCAGCTCTTGCTGACCGACACCACCATGCGCGACGGGCACCAGTCGCTCTTGGCGACCCGCATGCGCAGCCTCGACATGATCAAGGTGGCGCCCGCCTATGCGCAGAACCTCAGCCAGCTGTTCTCGGTCGAATGCTGGGGCGGTGCCACTTTTGACGTGGCCTATCGCTTCCTGCAGGAATGCCCCTGGCAGCGCCTGCGCGACCTGCGCGTGGCGATGCCGAACCTGATGACCCAGATGCTGCTGCGCGCCTCCAACGGGGTCGGCTATACCAACTACCCCGACAATGTGGTGCAGTCCTTCGTGAAACAGGCCGCCACCACCGGCGTCGATGTGTTCCGCGTCTTTGACAGCCTGAACTGGGTCGAGAACATGCGCGTCGCCATGGATGCGGTGGTCGAGAGCGGCAAGATCTGCGAAGGCACCATCTGCTACACCGGCGACATCCTGGACCCGAACCGCGCCAAGTATGACCTCAAGTACTATGTCGGCATGGCCAAGGACCTGGAGGCCGCAGGCGCCCATATCCTGGGCCTGAAGGACATGGCCGGTCTTCTGAAACCCGCCGCCGCGCGCCAACTGGTGAAGGCGCTGAAGGAAGAGGTCGGCCTGCCGGTCCACTTCCACACTCATGACACCAGCGGCATCGCCGGCGCCACCATCCTGGCCGCGGCCGATGCGGGCGTCGATGCGGTGGATGCGGCGATGGACGCCTTCTCGGGCGGCACCTCGCAGCCCTGCCTCGGCTCGATCGTCGAAGGGCTGCGCAATACCGACCGCGACACCGGGCTCGACATCGCCTCGATCCGCGAGATCAGCGATTACTGGGAACAGGTGCGCGCGCAATACGCCGCCTTCGAGGCCGGCCTGCAGGCCCCCGCATCCGAGGTCTACCTGCACGAGATGCCGGGCGGCCAGTTCACCAACCTCAAGGCGCAGGCGCGCTCTCTGGGGCTGGAGGAGCGCTGGCACGAGGTCGCCCATACCTATGCCGATGTGAACCAGATGTTCGGTGACATCGTGAAGGTGACGCCCTCCTCCAAGGTGGTTGGCGACATGGCGCTGATGATGGTCAGCCAGGGCCTGACCCGCGCCGAGGTGGAGGACCCCGCAACCGAGGTCTCCTTCCCGGATTCTGTCGTGGACATGATGCGCGGCAATCTGGGCCAGCCCCCGGGCGGCTTCCCCGCTGGTATCGTGGACAAGGTTCTGAAGGGCGAGAAACCCAACCTGGAACGCCCCGGCAAGCATCTGGAGCCGGTGGACCTGGAAGCGACCCGCACCGAGCTGTCGCAGCAGCTGGAAGGCAAGACGGTCGATGACGAGGATCTGAACGGCTACCTGATGTATCCCAAGGTCTTCCTCGATTACATGGGCCGTCACCGCGAATACGGCCCGGTACGCACCCTGCCGACGCGGACCTTCTTCTACGGGATGGAACCGGGCGAGGAGATCTCGGCCGAGATCGACCCCGGCAAGACGCTGGAGATCCGCCTGCAGGCCATCGGCGAGACGGATGAAAACGGCGAGGTGAAGGTCTTCTTCGAACTGAACGGCCAGCCCCGGGTGATCCGGGTGCCGAACCGGCTGGTGAAATCCACCACCGCCGCGCGCCCCAAGGCCGAGGTCGGAAACCCCGACCACATCGGCGCGCCGATGCCGGGCGTCGTCGCCTCGGTCGCGGTGCAGGTGGGCCAGCAAGTGCACGAAGGCGATCTGCTGCTGACCATCGAGGCGATGAAGATGGAAACCGGCCTCCACGCCGAACGCGACGCGGTGGTGAAGGCCCTGCATGTGCACGCCGGTGGCCAGATCGATGCCAAGGATCTCTTGATCGAGCTGGAATAAGCTCCAACCCCAAAACCACCATGAAAGGGCGCCCTCCAAACCAGAGCGGCGCCCTTTTTTGCCTTCTCCAATCCCGCATGACGTTGCAGGAACTTGCACCCGTTGCGGGTTTCAATGCGTCGAAAGCTTGCTATCCATTAAGTTCCAAAAACGAACTTATTGGATTTGGCGGGAAAACCGGGAGGAAATGCCGATGTTTGCAATCACGTCTCTTTATGCGGGCGCTGCGGCGCTGATGTTTGTCTACCTGACGCTGGGGGTCAGCAGGCAGCGGATCAAGCACAAGGTCTCGATCGGGGATGGCGACAATCGTGCCGTTCTGGTCGCCATCCGCGCGCAGGGGAACTTTGTCGAATACGTTCCGATCGGGCTGATCCTGATGGCCGCGGTGGAAAATCAGGGGGCGCCGACGCTGGCCCTGCATGCCCTTGGGGCGATGCTGATTGGCGGGCGCCTGATGCATGCGATCGGTTTCACCCGACGCCCGCAGATCCTGATCCTGCGGCAGCTGGGCATCGTGCTGAACCTGGTGATGGTGCTGGCGGCGGGCCTTGGCCTTCTGGCACATGCGTTGCTGTGATGCGCCGCCTGGGCGTCAGACGTCAGACCACGGAGCGGCTTCGGACAGCGGGTCAGTGAGGACGTCGCGGATGGTCTTCACATAGACCGGCGCAGGCTGCGACAGGAGCGGTCCGGCCTGCCTGCTGGGCGCGTCACCAGTGGCATCGGGCATCAGAGCCTTGGCCAGAACAATCGCCGCGATCAAGGCGCCGATACGGGCATAGTCGAGTGGTTTCCTGCGGGGTTTCATACGGGGACGTGCCTCCCGGTCTTGTTCGTCTTTGCTGAATGAACGCAGGAGGGCCGAGGTTCCGTCGCAGAAATCTATGGAAAAATCCATTGCCGGGTATTTTTTCACTTGCAGCGCTGCGGCAGAATGAATATCTCACCGCTCACCGAATGGCAGCGCGGGCGTAGCTCAGGGGTAGAGCATAACCTTGCCAAGGTTAGGGTCGGGCGTTCGAATCGCC
>NZ_JARCJL010000059.1:0-2069 GCF_028890025.1 Phaeobacter sp. PT47_59 | reverse complement strand
AGCAGGCTGGGACGACGACTTCCTACGCAACGTTCTCAATGGCTTAGCGGCGGCATGAGCCATATGCGATTGCCCTGGACCAGACCCGCGCAAGCGTGTAGGGTTCGATGACAAGTCACTTGCAGGAGAAAGGTATTGTCGAACATCGAGATCGTTCGAACGCCAGATGCGCGCTTCGCAAATCTGCCAGATTATCCTTGGAAACCAAAATACATCGACCAACTGGCGGGATATGAAGGGCTGCGAATGGCGCGGATCGACGAGGGTCCGGCCGACGCGGAACACGTCTTCCTCTGCCTACACGGTCAGCCCGCGTGGAGCTTTCTCTACCGGCATATGATCCCCGAGTTTCTGAATACCGGAGCGCGCGTAGTGGCACCGGATCTTTTCGGGTTTGGGCGGTCTGACAAGCCCGTCAATGATGACGTGTACAGCTTCACGTTTCATCGCCAAAGTCTGATAGCACTCGTCGAGGAGCTAGACCTGCAAAACATCACCTTGGTAGTCCAAGATTGGGGCGGAATCCTTGGGCTCACGATCCCACCGGACATGCCCGATCGTTTCAAAAGGCTCTTGATCATGGATACGGTTCTGGGACTCGGCGGCGGCACCACGGAAGGCTTTGAAGCGTGGCGTGACTTTCACGGCGAGCACCCGGATTACGATATGGCTGAGCTTTTCAAGACGTATGTTCCGGGAATGAGTGATGACGTGGCCAAGGCCTACGCCGCTCCGTTTCCCGACGCACGGTACCGTGCCGGGACACGTCGATTTCCATTCTTGGTCATGACGAAACCTGACATGGAAGGCGTTGATGTTTCTCGCCGCGCGGCGGCCTGGTGGGCTTCAGAGTGGCAGGGCGACGACTTCACTGCTGTCGGTGAAATGGATGAGTTAATCCCCCCTTCGCTTATGAAGCGTATGCATGAGATCCTCGGTTTGAAGCGGGCTCCCATGATGCTGCCGACCGCCGGTCATTTCGTGCAAGAAACCCACGGGGCAGAAGTCGCGCGCGCGGCCTTGAGCGCATGGAGCGCCAACTGATCTTTGTACCATCTTGACACGGGTAATTCACACGGAAAAAGCGACTGCTTCGGGCTCGACCGCCGTCTTCGGACGCCGCGCAGCATTGGGCACCAAGTGGTCACCGGCATTGGGAAAGGCGGCCCAGAGCCGCCGTTGACGAGGGAGGCCTTCGTGCCAGTGCGGCCCGTGAAAGCGGACGTTCACCGCGCGTTATCGAGAATGTTCTGGCGCACGGATAGTATACTTGGAATAGTATCGCTGAATAGCGTTTGAGGTGGCAAGGTGAGCCCGATAATTCACAGAACCAGCGTGTTTTCTAGTTCTTTATCGATTGATTTCGAGAGCGAAGGATTTCCGTCAAGTATTGGTCCCGCGAATGGCTATCAGATGCTGCCAACAACTTGGCGCGAAATATTATGGGCTGCTTTAACTGTTGGGCGTCCGAGCAGAAGCTTTGTCTTTCAGCATGGGTTGGCCTCGCTGTTCGAAGCACTCTATCGTATTTCTCAGATTCGCATGGCACTTACACAACAAACTTTTAGTCAACATCTTTATCGCACCAACGCTTTTCGTCAGCTCGATCCAACCGAGAAAGGCGCAGTGAGTTACGCACTGGGTATGGTTTTTTGTAAGCTGTTTGCGCATAGATTGCTGAACACTCATTGGCTGCTTCACCTTGATGTATTCAAAGACCAACTAAATCCAGAATTGCTCATCGGAAAATCTCGACCGGACCTTGTCGGTCAAGATGATGCAGGGGACTGGCACTCTTTTGAAAGCAAAGGACGGTCGAGTGCCCCAAATGAAGATGCAAAGCAAAAGGCCAAGCAGCAGGCACAAAGATTGGTTCGCGTTGACGGCCAAGATTGTCGTTTGCACATTGGCGCAATTTCGTTCTTCCGCAGCGAAACACTAGAGTTTTATTGGCGCGACCCTGATCCGATCAAAGAGGAGCCATTTGAGGTGCAGGGCAATCGCATATGGCTCATGCCGCCGCTAAGCCATTGAGAACGTTGCGTAGGAAGTCGTCGTCCCAGCCTGCT
>NZ_JARCJL010000058.1:0-2205 GCF_028890025.1 Phaeobacter sp. PT47_59 | reverse complement strand
GTCACCATGATCAGGAAGACGAAGAGCACGGCCAGGAAGGGCAATGCCGCCCGTACCACGCCCATCATCGGCATGCCCGCAACGCCGGAGGTGACGAAGAGGTTCAGACCGACCGGCGGGGTGATCATGCCGATCTCCATGTTGACCACCATGATGATGCCAAGGTGAATGGGGTCGATACCCAGCTCGATGGCAATCGGGAAGACCAGCGGCGCAACGATCACCAACAGGCCCGAGGGCTCCATGAACTGACCGCCGATCAGCAGGATCACGTTCACCACGATGAGGAACATGACCGGACCGAAACCGGCCGACAGCATCGCATTGGCGATATGCTGGGGCACCTGTTCATCCGTCAGCACGTGTTTCAGGATCAGCGCATTGGCGATCACGAACATCAGGGTGACGGTCAGCTTGCCCGCATCGAACAGCGCCTTCTTGGTGTCCTTGTGGAACCAGACCGACAACAGCGCGACCGGCGCCTGCAGCACGGAGCGGCGCGGACGAGTGTCACTGCCCGCCAGCGGCCCCATATCCCGGTAGACGAAGGTTGCCACCAGGAAGGCATAGACGGAAGCCACCGCGGCCGCCTCGGTCGGGGTAAAGATGGCGGCTTCCTTGTAAAGCCCCTGTTCGGCGGAATACCACGGGTAGCCATAGATCCCGACCATGATGATCACGATCAGGAACAGGCCCCAGAAAGCCTCACGGAAGGAGGCACCAACCTCGCCCCAACCGGCCCATTCGCCCTTGGGCATGTCCTTGATGCGGGCGATCACGTAGATCGTCACCATCAGCATGAGGCCCGCCAGAAGACCCGGAATGATGCCCGCAAGGAACATCCGCCCCACCGAAACATCGACCGAGGCCGCATAGACCACCATCACGATGGAGGGCGGGATGAGGATGCCCAGCGTGCCCGCGTTACAGATCACGCCGGCAGCGAATTCCTTGGTATAGCCCGCCTGGCGCATGGCCGCGATCACGATCGATCCGATGGCCACCACGGTCGCCGGGGACGATCCTGAGAGCGCCGCGAACATCATGCAGGCAAAGACGCCCGCAATCGCTAGACCGCCCTGGAAATGCCCGACGCAGGCGATGGAGAACCGGATGATCCGCTGCGCCACGCCGCCCGTCGACATGAAGGTCGAGGCCAGGATGAAGAAGGGGATCGCCAGCAGGGTGAAATGCCCCTCGAAGGCCTCGAACAGGGTGCCCGCAACCGAAGCAAGCGAGCTGTCCGAGTAGATCAGCAGGAACAGGGTGGAGCTGAGGCCGAGCGAGACCGCGATCGGCACCCCGATCAGCATCAGGCCCACGACCATGGCAAAGAGAAGGATCACGTCCATCAGTTTTCTCCCTCGGTTGCGCGGGCGCGAGCCTCGTCCATTTCATCCTCGACCTCATGGCTGGCCACCAGCCGGTCGGCCGTGCCGTGCCAGATCCGAACCGCCGCCTGGGCAAAGCGCAGCACCAGCAACAGCATCGACAGGGGCAGGATCAGATAGGGTACGACCTTCGGCAGTTTCTCATAGGAATCGCCGTAGTTGATCAGATCCTCAAGGAAGGCGAAGATCCCGATCATCGGCACGTCCTGCACTTCGTAGAAGCTCTGGCTGCGGGCCTTCATGTCAAAGCCCGTTGGAAACCAGCGCCCCGAGGTGGGCGGCAGATCCGCAAAGACCGCCCAGTAGTCATAGGCGCCCTTGAGCAGCAGCAGCGAGAACATGAGGCAGGCGCCGACGGCGATCAGCCCCAGCATCCTGCGCGCGGGTGCTGCTAGCGTGTTGACCACGGCATCAACGCCCAGATGCGCATGGGTCTTCACCGCGTATGAGGCGCCCAGAAGCACCAGCCAGGCAAACAGGAACACCGTCAGCTCCAGCGCCCAGAGAATATTGGAGTTGAAGATGAAACGCGCCACCACATTGGCGAAGGTAATCACCGTCATCAGCCCCAACAGGAGCGCGATCAGCGTTTCTTCGAGCGAATTGATAAACCCGGCCGGGCCGGTTCTTGCCCCCGACATGCCAGTATCCCCCATGCTGTTGTTCTGAAAAAGAATGCAGGCGGCGGATCCCCACGCCGCCTGCGAAAACGGAACGCGTCACCGGTCTTCTAAGCGGCGCGTTCCGGGGTGGGGCTATTAGAAGCCCGCGTTGATCGCCTGAGCGGCGTCGATCTTGTCCTGACCCACGTCAC
>NZ_JARCJL010000057.1:0-3915 GCF_028890025.1 Phaeobacter sp. PT47_59 | reverse complement strand
ATAACGTCACCCTCACCGGCACCATCAATGCCGAGGCCGAGATCGAGAACCTCACCTCTTCCACCACAAATACCGTCCCGGATGGCGGCACCGACGATCAGGGCAACAAGCTGGCCGGGGTGATGGAAACGCTCACCTATACGGTCACCAACTCTGGGGCAGCGGCTTTGACGCTGGAGACGGCGACTGCTTCGAACCTGGTCAATGTGACGGTCGATGCGATCTCGGCGCCTGGGGACAGCAGCGTGGCGGCCAATGGCGGCACCACGGTGTTTGAGGTGCAGTATACGCCGACGGGTGCCGGGGCGTTTTCATTCGACGTGAGTTTCGTCAATGGCGACAGTGACGAAAGCCCGTTCAGTTTCACGATCGGCGGCAGTGCCGCTGCGGCGCCCACGTTCAACCAGAGCTTTGCGCCCGACACCATCCGCGCCGATGGCACCGCGACCGTCACGTTCACGATCGACAATACCGCAAATGGGCAAGCGGCCACGGGGCTGGCGTTTTCCAACGGGTTGCCCACGGGGCTGACGGTGGCCACCCCCGCCAATGCGGACACAAGCTGCACCGGCGGTACGCTGACGGCCGCAAGCGAGACAGGTACGATCAGCTATTCCGCGGGCGCTGTCGATGCGGGGGCAAGCTGCACGGTGTCGGTCGATGTGAGCGCGGCGGACGACGGCACGTACAGCAACACGACCGGAGATCTGAGCTCCGACCTTGGGAATTCGGGCAGTTCCGCCGCGACCCTGACCGTGGCCTCGCCGGAGATCGACCTGCAACGCCCGGCCTCGACCTCCATCGCCAACGGCGGAAACGATGACCAGGGGAGCCTCAACGCGGGCGAACAGCAAAGCCTGACCTACACGATTGCAAACCAGGGCAACGCGACGCTGACCATATCAGGCACGCCCAGCAGCAGCGCGCTCAACAATGTCAGCGTCGATGCCATCTCGGCGCCGGATGCTGCGGCGATTGCCGCCAATGGGACAACCACCTTCACGGTGCTCTACACGCCGACGTTGGATGGCGCCTTTTCCTTCGACCTGACCGTTGCCAGCGATGACGCCGACGAAGGCAGCTATACGATCACGGTGAGCGGCACCGCCCTCGGTACGGCCGAGTTCAGCTTTGGCTCCTCGGAGAACGGGCCGCTTGAGGATGGAGGAACGGATCGGATTTCCGGCATTGCCGTTGCAGGCGACGACTATGTGATCACCTATATCATTTCCAATCCCGGAACCGGCGAGCTGACCATCAACACGCCGACGATTTCGCAGAATATCTCGAACCAGATTAATGTGGTAATCAACAGTATCACGCTCTCCTCCAATACCGTCGCCAGCGCAGGCGGAACAAGCACATTGGAGATCAGCTATTCCGCGCCGCAAAGCGGCCGTTTCAGTTTTGACCTGATGATCTCCTACGCGCAGCCGGGAAGCCGGGCGACCAGCAAGCGGCAAAACGGCAACGCGGAGGCATCCACGGAGGAAGAGTTCAGCATCACAATTGCCGGCCGGGCCAGCGGCACGCCTGAGATTGACATCTCATCCTCTGAAAGCGGCCCACTTGAAGACGGGGATACGGATACGGTTTCCTCGTCGATCACATCCGGAACCGAGGCGACGATCACCTATACCATCACCAATTCCGGAACGGACACGCTGAAGATCAAGGGCGCACGGCTGCGGCGGGCCATCAGCGGGGCGGAGAATGTCACCGTGAACAGGATGACCTTGGACACGAAGTCCGTGGCGGCATTGGGCGGGACCGCGACACTGACCCTGTCCTATACGGCCACGGCCGGGGGCGCCTTCGGCTTTGACCTGAGCCTTGGCAACACTGATGCGGATGAAAATCCCTTTGACGTCAATGTGCGCGGCGCCGCCCAGGGGGTCGCAAGCAGCCTGCAGCTGATATCCGGCTCTGACCAGAGCGCCGAGATCAATCAGCCCTTTGGTGAACCGCTTGTCGTCACCGCGACAGAGGCGAATGGCGCTGGTGTTGCCGGTGTGGCCGTCACCTTCACGGCGCCTGCCAGTGGCGCATCGCTGATCTTTGCTGCCACGGGCACCAATACCGAAACCGTCATCACAGGCGCGGATGGGACGGCCACAAGCTCGGACCTGACGGCAAACGGCATCGCATCGACCTACCAGGGCACCCCCACTCTGGCGCCCTATCCGGTGACCGCCAGCGCCCGCCGCCTGAGAAGCGTTTCCTTTACGATGACCAACGCCAGGAACGACACAGCAGACATCCGCCGCACCCAGGAGGTCATTGCCGCCTTTGTGACCAACCGGGCGAATACGATCGTATCAAACCAGCCGGATCTGCTGTCGCGGCTGGCCGGTGGTGCCCAATCCCGGCAGCGCGCCGGAAACGGGTTGAGCTTTAGCGCAACGCCAAATGGCCATTCCGGCAGCTTCAGCTTCAGCTATCGCGCCTTTGCCGAACAGACCGCGCAACGAAACGACGGAACCAAATGGCGCTCCTCCCTCAGCTCCGCTGCCGACCAATCAGCGGTAGGGAACACAGAGGGAGACACCGCGGCCGAGGACGGCGGTGTTCGCCGCATGGCCTTCCTGCCCCGACAGGGACGTGGTGTGCAGGAGGTCGGCAACGCGCAGGTTGACCGCGCCGCAACCGAGGACAGCCGTGCTGCCCTTGCTGTCGGCCAGGCGGCACAGACCGGCTGGGATTTCTGGGCCCAAGGCACCTATGCGGTCAACGACAACCTCAACGCCCAGAGCAAATCCGGGCTGTTCTTTGCAGGCGTGGATTACCGCGGATCCGACCGCGCGGTGTTTGGCATCATGGGACAGTTGGATATCACCGACGAAGAGAACCGCACCGCCAATACCTCGGCCAAGGGTGTGGGCTGGATGGTCGGCCCCTATGCGGTCATTCGCCTAGACCGAAATCTCTACCTGGATGCATCCGCCACCTATGGGCGGTCCAAGAACAAGGTGAATGCGCTGGGTCTGTTCGAAGATGATTTCGACACCCGGCGCTATCTTGTGCAGGCCGGTCTGACCGGCGATTTCAAGGTCAACGCGACCCTGACCGTCAGCCCCTTTGCCCGCTTCACCTATTTCAACGAGAAACAGAAAAGCTATACCGACTCGCTCGGCCGCAGGATTCCCGCGCAGGAGTTCGACCTGGGACGGCTGGAGTTCGGTCCAAAGCTGTCCTGGGAGATCAACCGCGGCACCCACATGCAATTCTCTCCCTATGTGTCGTTCTCCGGGATCTATGATTTCAACAAGCTTCTGGACAGCACGCCGACAGACGCCACGCTGGCCTCTGCGGAGTCGGATTTCAGAGGACGGCTGGAGGCCGGTGCGACATGGTTTCTGCCGAACCGGGGTGTCAAGGTCGCGATAGACGGGTTCTATGACGGCATTGGCGCCACGGGGTTTGACTCCTACGGAGCCTCGGTGAACATCCAGATCCCCTTTTAGGCCTGCAGCCATATCCGGCGGGCAGAGGAGACCCGCCAAAGGCAAGGCACATGAAAGGCAATGCGACCCGACAGTGATCTATGGTCAAGCGGAGGGGATGGTGGGTGATGAGAGACTCGAACTCCCGGATCATCGTTAAATATCAACAACTTACACACGTATTTGTAACCATGTTACCGACCTCAAAATGGACCATATGACGTAGCGTTACCCACTTTCCTCGAAGACATTTGACTAAATGGGGTTAGCTCAGGCGGTCAAAAGTGGCCTTGAACGTGGCCACCTGACCAATGAGTATATCGCGTTGAGGTAAAATTAACTTTGCTAGCGGCCCCTCTGGGCTAGGAGTTCTTACGCCGAGGTTCTCCGTTACAAACCGACATTCCCCAAGTGGCGTGCCAGGTGATGTCAAGATCGCCTGATTTTGCCAATTGAACAAGCTTTTTTCGCC
>NZ_JARCJL010000056.1:0-4049 GCF_028890025.1 Phaeobacter sp. PT47_59 | reverse complement strand
GGCACCGCTTCAAGGGATTTCTCGAACCGCTTGCCTGCCGCTGCAGCTTCTTTCAAGAGCGCGTCGAAATTGTCAGGTGGGTTGCCATCTTCCAGCATCCCTTTGAACGTCGCATAGGCATCCGTCTTGCTGCCATAGGCGCGCAGGGTCTTGTCGTCGTTCACCCATGCCACCACGATGACCTTCGCATCGCTGTTGAACCGGTAGAACAGCCGATACTGCTGGAAGAATTTCGCCCGGAACCAGTGCTTGCGGTGATCGCCGAGTGTGCCGCCTTGCCGGAAGGCGGCGGCACCCGGATCTGCAGGTATGGCCTCGGTGACCAGCTTGAAGATGGCGGCCAGCCGTTTCGTCGGGTTTTTCTTGTGCCAGGTCTTGGGATCGCGAGCCTTACGCGCCTCTACCTCCTCGACCAGCCCTTCGAGCTGGTCCAGAAAGAGTGGGTGCGCATAAATCGACCATCCATTCACGACAAGGGGCGCTTGGGCGGGCACGCTATCGCCGCTCATTCATCCTCGAGCGATAGCGGCGCATCGAGATCGACATCAACGTCTCCGACCAGTGCTGCAAGACGGTCATGCAAAGCCCCATCGAAAGCCCGAATGCGGTCCGGATGCGCCTTGATATCGGCCTCGACAAAATCGAGAAAGGCTCCGAGCACGGGATCTTCCTCGTCGCTGCGCACGGGCTCGATATAGACCCTGCCACTCGGCTCGGTGCAGTAACGAATCTGGTCGCCCTTGCCCAGCTTGAGCTGTTTGCGCACACCCGCCGGCACGGTCGTCTGATACCGATCCGTGAGTTTCGAGACATCTTGTGCGAGGGCTGTCATGGCAGTCTCCTGAAGAAAAGGGGCTTTGCTGCCCGCGATAGGTAATGCATTTGCATTGCCTTGTCAAGACAAGCCGCAGCATCTGCTGTCGCCGGGCAGGTCGATGAACCGTCCGGCGCAGGACCTAATTTCGCCCCGCCAGGAACTCCGCCAGCACCGGGCTAGCCGCACCTTTCGTGGAGCTGAGCAGCTCCGAGCCCGCAAGCGAGGCCTTCGACAGGCGTACGAGCCCACCAGTTTCCTCGATGCGGTAGCAGCGGCGCTTTTGCCGCCCACGCCTGTAGTGGGTCGCGGTGACAATCTGGCAGGTACTGCCATCGGTGAGCGTCACAGGGGTGGCGAGCTTGATCTTGTCGCCTTCCTCGTAGTCCGGGATCGCAGCCCAGTCCTGGCAGCGCTGGCGCCAGGCATGAGCATAGCTGTCTGGGTCTTTCAGCTCGGACAGCAGGGCCAATAGGCTCAGTGGCGCGCGGGATTCGACCGGTCCCGCGCTTTCCTCCATGTCCTTGTAGCCCCAGCAGCCGTCATCATATCGGGTAAGGAATACGGCGGCGAAAGTGATGGAGCCATCCGCATCGGTGACATAGGTCGTGTCTTCGACAGGGGTGCCGTCGATATTTGTGACCTTTGCCGCCGCGTACCAAGTCGAACCCACCTTGCAGGCTTTGACCAGTTCCGTCTTGCGCCTTTCGCCCTCGAAGGTGCACAGCCGAGCAATCTCCGCTTTCTCATCCGCGTAGGTCTGGACGCGGCCGTCGGTGTAGAAGAGCCAACCCATCACGCCGCCCTCCGGTCATCGATTTCCATCAGCGCATCGAGCGGCACGCGGTAGGGCTGCATGGCGTCAAAATCCTCGCAATTGCCACAGTTCTGCACGATCGCAAAGGTGTCGCAGGCATCCTTGAGGATGACCCTGAAGGTGCCACCGAGGCCCGAGGGCACTTCGTAGGTCCCGCCGATGAGATAGTCCGAGGCCCGGCGCACGAAGACGCGGATGCTGTGGCCATCGGTGGCGAGCCGGATGGCCCCTCGCCCCCGGTCGATGAGCACCTGCACGTCATCCAGGATGTCGGTGTAAAACTGGCCGGTCAGATCGCGAAACGCCATGCGGCGCTGCGCCATCCAGTCGGTGTCCCGAAACGGGTTCATGCCGTCGGCGAAGGCGAAGGAGGGATCGGCCTGCTCGGTGGTAACGATACGGGTGGTCGTGCCATCGATGCCGTTTGAGCGCAGATGCACACCATTGCCGACGATGAGGATCAGGGCCGGCCTGTCCACGGGCCCGTTCCAGTTGGGCAGGAAGGTCTTGCAGGCACGCGCATGTGCGATTTGCGCCGCAACAGCGGAGGCAGAGAACTTGAGAATAGCCATGGGGATGTCTTTCTGTTCGGTTTGGAAGGGTCGACCCGCGCGGGCGGCATGGTCCACGCGCGGGTCGCGTGAGGACTCAGGCCGCTTGCGCGATGTCGCCGTCAGGCTCCGGGGTTTCCGCCGCGGGCTCCGCCTCATCACAGGCGACACCGGCTGTCTGCATCATGGGCGGGCACCAGGCGGCCACGGCAGCGCGCTGCGCGTCCGTGAGCGTGGCGAAGGGCTCGGCGAAGAGCTTGTCACAAAAGGCGACGATCTCCTTCTTGCTCGACGAGGCCAGCGTCACCGCCTCCTGGGCGAGACCCAGATCCTCGCCGAGGATCTTCAGGAGCCAAGCCTTCTTGAAGCGGTTGAAGAGCGCCGCATTCGGCGTCCAGTGGGAGCGGATGTCGGGCATGATCTCGATCTCGAACGCATGCATCAGGCTGTCGCGCTGGCGGTCCCGCGCGAAGCAGGACTGCGTGGTGCTGGCCGTGGCATAGGCCACGAGCTTGGCCTTTTCGCCTGCCTCCAGCGCGCGAAACGCCGCGAACTGATCGGCGGGCGCGCGGGTGTCATCGAGCCAGGAGAGGTCCAGCGCCTCATGCGCCGCCGCCACCTGCTCGAGCGAGGTTGCGTCGATCTCGTCCATCTTGGCATGGCTGCGGTATTCCTTGCGGGCATCGATCTTGATCGCCTGCGTGACACTCATGCCGCTGGCCAGAACGTCGCTCACCAGCTTGAAGAGCGTCAGATCGAGCGTAGCTTCCGGATGCAGCGCCATCGCGGCCCCAAGCGCCATGGCTCGCTCGGTCTTGAGGTCCTCAGCCAGTGAGGCCGGATAGGTGATTTCGCCGGCGTCTGGGGCCTCCTCCCCGGTCGGGCTAGCCGAGGAGCCGCGCGCGCCCTCCTTTTTGACGGTGTCTTCCGGGCGGACGAGGCCAACATGGAGGGTCACCTGCCCGCCCGACCAGGACGCGATTACCCCAGACCGCGCGAGGTCCTCGGCGCTGTAGGCCTCCTGCAGGTCGCGGGCTTCCTCTTCCAAGGCGTCCACGCGCTCGTAAAGCGCGTTGTAGGCACCGTCCTCGAGCCCCTCATCCTCCATCTCGAGCTGCAGTTTCTCAAGCTCGGCGGTGATCTCATCGATGCGCTTTTGCGCAGCCTCATCAGGCTCGATCGGGCCGGGATAAACGCGGCCGTAGTCGGCCATGGTCGCGTAATCATAGCGGACCATGGCATCGGCCCAGGCAAAGCCCAGCTTTATGCGGGCCTCTTCGGCGGCGGCACCGAGCTTCTCGAGCAGGATGGTCTCGACCAGCGCGGCGTCTTCGAGCACGGAATGCTCTTCCAGAAGGTCAGCGGCGACAGCGCCGCCCCGCGCCTCGTAGTCCGCGCGCACGAAGGCCCCGATATCGTCACTGACCTGCACGCCGCGGGATTTGAGCGCCTGGCGGACCGTATAGGCCTGCAGGTAGCTATCTTCCTTGGTGAGCGCCTCGAAGACTTCGCGCTGCACCTCCTGGCTCGGATGCTCCGCAAAGGCCTTCATCGTGTCGAGCGTGATCGTCTTGGCCCGGGCCGCGGCGCGGATGTCGGGGTGGATTAGGCCATAGCGCAACCGGCCTTTCACGGCCGCCACCGTGGTGCCGAAGGTCTTTGCGATCGTCTCGGGCGTCTGGTCGTCGACCTCCATCATCCGCGCGAAAGCCTCGAACTCGTCGATGGCATTCATCGGCGCCTGGGTGATGTTCTCAGCGAGCGACAGGGCCGTGGTGACATCGCAATCCTCTGGCACAAGACGGCAGTCGATCTTGGCCTTCGCCGTGAAGCCTTTCGCGGCCCTGTCCGCGACCAGCTCCTTCAG
>NZ_JARCJL010000055.1:0-4377 GCF_028890025.1 Phaeobacter sp. PT47_59 | reverse complement strand
TTGGTTGCGGGAGCAGGATTTGAACCTGCGACCTTCAGGTTATGAGCCTGACGAGCTACCTGGCTGCTCCATCCCGCGACACTATGTTTGAGCTACCGCGCGGAGCGCTACTTGAGCTCGGTTTGTGTGTCCTACCGCTTTGCTACTTGAGGACTATGTTTGTCCTTGATCCGTTTTGTGTTGGATCGTGTAGCTAGCGTTTGATCGTATTAGAGAGATTTTGTTTTGGTATTTACTAGGTTTGGCGGTGACCTACTCTCCCAGGGCTTAAGCCCAAGTACCATTGGCGCGACGGCACTTAACTTCCGGGTTCGGGATGGGACCGGGTGTTTTGCTCGTGCTATGACCACCAAACCAAGAAAATACCAACAAGCCTGCGGCTTGTTGGATTTTCATGGTTGGCGGCAGGCAGGGTATTTGCAGAGCAAATGCCCGTTGCCGCACCCGAGTTATGTCACGAGGACATTTCCACAAGCGGTAGGCTTATTATCAACGTGTTGTCCAGGTCGCGTCGTATGCGTTTTTGGTGTGGCTGTCTTTTACTGGATCAGATCAAGCCAATCGGGCGATTAGTACCGGTCAACTGAATGCATTGCTGCACTTACATCTCCGGCCTATTGACGTGGTGGTCTTCCACGGCCCTCAGGGATACCTTGTTTTGAGGGGGGCTTCCCGCTTAGATGCCTTCAGCGGTTATCCTGTCCGATCATAGCTACCCTGCACTACCGTTGGCACGATAACAGGTCCACCAGTGGATCGTTCACCCCGGTCCTCTCGTACTAGGGGCAACTCCTCTCAAGTATCCTACACCCACGGCAGATAGGGACCGAACTGTCTCACGACGTTCTAAACCCAGCTCACGTACCTCTTTAAACGGCGAACAGCCGTACCCTTGGGACCTGCTCCAGCCCCAGGATGAGATGAGCCGACATCGAGGTGCCAAACACTGCCGTCGATATGGACTCTTGGGCAGTATCAGCCTGTTATCCCCGGCGTACCTTTTATCCGTTGAGCGATGGCCCTTCCACTCGGGACCACCGGATCACTATGGCCGACTTTCGTCTCTGCTCGACTTGTCAGTCTCGCAGTCAGGCTGGCTTCTGCCATTGCACTCAACGAGCGATTTCCGACCGCTCTGAGCCAACCTTCGCGCGCCTCCGTTACGCTTTAGGAGGCGACCGCCCCAGTCAAACTACCCGCCACGCAGGGTCCCGGATCCGGATAACGGACCGCGGTTAGACATCAAGAGTGCGAAGGGTGGTATCTCAAGGGAGGCTCCACAGGGACTTGCGTTCCTGCTTCGATGCCTACCACCTATCCTGCACATCACAATCCTGATGCCAGTGCGAAGCTGTAGTAAAGGTGCACGGGGTCTTTCCGTCTAACCGCGGGAAGCCTGCATCTTGACAGGCAATTCAATTTCGCTGAGTCGATGTTGGAGACAGCGGGGAAGTCGTTACGCCATTCGTGCAGGTCGGAACTTACCCGACAAGGAATTTCGCTACCTTAGGACCGTTATAGTTACGGCCGCCGTTTACCTGGGCTTCAATTCGGAGCTCTCACCCCTCCTTTTAACCTTCAGGCACCGGGCAGGCGTCAGACCCTATACGTCGTCTTGCGACTTCGCAGAGCCCTGTGTTTTTAATAAACAGTCGCCACCCCCTGGTTTGTGCCCCCGGATCCAAGTTGCCTTGAACCCGGGCCTCCTTCTCGCGAACTTACGGAGGTATTTTGCCGAGTTCCTTCAACATCGTTCTCTCAAGCGCCTTGGTATTCTCTACCAGTCCACCTGTGTCGGTTTAGGGTACGGTCTGATGGAGGGCTATTTCCAGGGACTGCTCAGCAGCCCAACCAATCCGATAAGGCTGAACTACAGTCGCAATCCGTCACATCCTCCTGGCCCAGGAATATTAACCTGGTTCCCATCGCCTACGCCTTTCGGCCTCGGCTTAGGGGCCGGCTTACCCTGCTCAGATTAGCTTTAAGCAGGAACCCTTGGACTTTCGGCGAGAGTGTCTCTCACACTCTTTGTCGCTACTCATGTCATCATTCTCGCTAGTGATCTCTCCACCGGATGGCTCACGCCCCGGCTTCATCGAAAGCTTCGTGTCTCCAATAGCCCCGAAGGACATAAGGAGACATGAAGCTATGTCACACTACGCTCTGCTACCATGCACTATGTGCATCCTCGGCTTCGGCTCATGGCTTGAGCCCCGTTACATCTTCGCCGCAGGACAACTTATTTAGACCAGTGAGCTGTTACGCTATCTTTAAAGGATGGCTGCTTCTAAGCCAACCTCCTGGTTGTTTTGGTCGTCCCACCTGCTTTCCCACTTAGCCATGAATTAGGGGCCTTAGCCGGAGGTCAGGGTTGTTTCCCTCTCCACTACGGACGTTAGCATCCGCAGTGTGTCTGCCATCTAGTACTCCCGGGTATTCGGAGTTTGGTTAGGATCAGTAAGCCTGTGGGGCCCCATTACCCATCCAGTGCTCTACCCCCCGGGGTATTCGGATGACGCTCTACCTAAATAGATTTCGCAGAGAACCAGCTATCTCCGAGTTTGATTGGCCTTTCACCCCTAGGCACAGCTCATCCCGATCTTTTTCAACAGATGTGGGTTCGGTCCTCCAGTGCGTGTTACCGCACCTTCAACCTGGCCATGCCTAGATCACTCGGTTTCGGGTCTGATCCCACGAACTCATGCGCCCTATTAAGACTCGCTTTCGCTGCGCCTACGCCTAGCGGCTTAAGCTTGCTCGTGAGACCAAGTCGATGACCCATTATACAAAAGGTACGCTGTCAGCCCTCAAGGGGCCTCCAACTGATTGTAGGCGTTCGGTTTCAGGTACTGTTTCACTCCCCTCGTCGGGGTGCTTTTCACCTTTCCCTCACGGTACTGGTTCGCTATCGGTCAGTAAGGAGTACTTAGCCTTCGAAGGTGGTCCTCCGATCTTCAGACAGGATTTCACGTGTCCCGCCCTACTTAATACGTCCATCAAAGCTTCCTATACGGGGCTGTCACCCGCTATGGCCACGCTTCCCAACGTGTTCTAGTCACTCATCTGGCTCGGCTGGTCCCCGTTCGCTCGCCGCTACTAGGGGAGTATCAATTGATGTCCTTTCCTCCGGGTACTTAGATGTTTCAGTTCCCCGGGTTTGCTCTTAAAACCCTATGTATTCAGGTCTTAAGTACCTGGTTCAGCAAGATATTGAGTACCGAAGTAACAATATCGAACTGTCAGGTGGGTTCCCCCATTCGGAAATCCGTGTATCAAAGCCTATTCTCGGCTCCACACAGCTTATCGCAGAGTATCACGTCCTTCATCGCCTCTTACTGCCAAGGCATTCACCAAACGCCCTTCTCGCGCTTGATCTGATCCAGAAAGAGACAGCCATGCCCGAAGGCATTTCGTCACAACACGGAAGCTGGTTCACAACCGTGTCTTCTGTTTCTGAACCAAAAAGCATACTTTCCCGCGCTTTCTTAATGTCCTACCGCTTCGCTACTTGAGGACCTGAGGCCCTAAGAGCTGGCGGAGCGTTCAGGATGTCGGTCCTGAACCTTAAGAAAGCACATTGCATGATCGGGTAGATCATGCGGGTTAGTGTACTTGACTTGGACAACTACTGTCGTTTCAGCCAGGCAAACATCCGGGCGTCTGAGGAAACATGACGGATCCGGTTGCTGTCGGCAGAGCAAGCTCTGCGTCACCTATCTGAGGTCATTCCCACACTCGGGACGACCAACAGTGTTGTTGATATTTCTCTCTAAACGATGTCAAAACTTCCGTCCGATTGGACGTTTGAACGCTTCCGCAGAAGCCCTCAAAGGTCAAATCAAACCCTTTGTTCTGTTGGATGACTTCCCGCATCTTTTGGCGAAGCCAAAAGAGCGGTTGGTGGGTCGAGGAGGACTTGAACCTCCGACCTCACGCTTATCAGGCGTGCGCTCTAACCACCTGAGCTACCGACCCTTGTTTGTGTTTTTGCCAGGCAAAAACAAAACAGGTGTGCGACAGGCGATTTGCGTCAGCAAATCTGCCGAGAGCAGCACTCAGTGGTTATGTCACCGAAGAGTTCGGCAACCGCTGCTGTCGCGAACCGGGGCCAATGGCGGAAAGTCGCTCTCGTGACCTTCGCTGCGCGAAGGCACTGCCGCGACAACGCCTTTGCTTCGCAAATGGCTTGGTGGAGCCTAGGAGGATCGAACTCCTGACCTCCTGAATGCAAATCAGGCGCTCTCCCAGCTGAGCTAAGGCCCCTTGCTGAACCTCAATCCTGAGGCTCTGTCTTTCTGAAGAGATATGAGGACGGCTCGGTCCTGATGTTGATGCGCTTTGTTTGCGCATCTTCTGCTAAGTGATGCACGAGATCAG
>NZ_JARCJL010000054.1:0-4501 GCF_028890025.1 Phaeobacter sp. PT47_59 | reverse complement strand
TAGGTGTCCCAAGGTCTTCCTCTCGGCCATCGCGCTCGCAGCCGTCGTTATCTACTGGTTATGAATCCTGACCCTAGCTGCTATGCGGCCAGCGGTTGTGAGCGCAATGCTGCGGCGCTTCGAGGCAGCTGTCCGCAGAGCACCAATGCGTGATTTGATTTTTTCCAGATCCTCATTGATCTCAGATTTTTCTTTGCTTAGGCGCTCGATTTCTTCGGCTGTCTCCATTCGGGCCAAGATATGAGACGTTGCCGCATCGATGTGACCAAGTCGGCTCGCGCGCTCCGCGAGAAATGCCTCACGTGGCCCGTTCTTTCCCGAGAACCGGAGACTGAAGTCTCGCAAAGCTTGTTCTTGAGCGAGCTTTGCCTGTCGGAGCTGCTGCTTGTTCTTGCTCAGAGCGAATTCCTTGTCAGAAATAAGCTGATGCGTTTCGCGCATCTGAATCTCGAGATCGAGCCTAATTTGATTGTAGCGTGATTGCTCCTTTTCAGGGTCTCTCTCCATCTTGCAGACAGCACATGTTCCTTCGGGCACATCTTCTGACAAGGTTTCGCCGCACGCAGGGCAATGCACAAAATCGATGTGCCCAATCACGTCGAAAGTGCTTTCGGCGCGCGCCAGCTTCTCGGTTTGCTCCGCGAGGTGATCAAGGAACGCAGCTAGTTCCCGCTGCTCGAACTCGGTGGTGGTGACGGAGGTTTCCAACTCCCGAAGTTTGTCCCGTTCCCTCACCAGCTTTTGTTGCGCGTCGCGACGCTGTCTTACATATTCAGACACTTCGCCCGGCTCTATGAGTTCATCGACCTCATCTATTTCCTTTTCTATTCTTTCGCGTTCGCGTGCGAGGTTGCCAATCTCAGCGCGGATTGCCGCCGGTGACGTGATCGCCTCTTTTGAGCGCAGCGACCGCAGCAGTGCGCTGAGGCGAGCATTAACGTCATCGTATTCTTTCTGTCGCTCGCGTTGCTTCAGCGTCAACTCATAAAGTTCATAGCCACTGATGCCGCAAATCAGATCCCCGACAGCTTCGCGAATGTTTTGTGTATCGAAGTTTTCGAACCTAAACAGACGCGTCGCAGGTGTGCGCTGATCAGAATAACAGAGTCGCAGAAGCTGATGCATTGTAATGTTGGATGCCCCATCGCTCTGAGCTTCGGGAATAAGCATCGACCGAAAGAGGATCTGCGAGAAACTCTCTTTGCCGCTTCCACTTCTGTGGAGATTATATCGCTCCCACCCATCCAATGGGCTTTTCATGGCGTCAGCCATGGCACCGAAGAAAACCGAAATCGGTTCTTGTCGTTTTGCGATACTGCGTTTGAGCACAAGGGCTCCACGAGGAGTGAGAATTTCGGCCTGTACCTCGTCGCATTGGCTCGCTGCGTCTTTCCAATCATCGTATTCGCCGCCGAGTGCGTAAAAGATGAAATCTGAAATCGTCGATTTGCCAGAGCCGTTTTGCCCCCGGATGATGTTTACACCCGCATGGAAGGTCTGATCATAAGCTGCGCGCCCGCGTCGCATGACGCGGAAACGACCCAATTGGAGAAACGGTGCGATTGATGCCATCAGCTCGCTCTCCGTAGCCCGGTGCTTTCGCGCAAGGCTCTCATTCCGTCTTCTCCGACCGGGCCGAAATCCTCAATCAGAAACGTCGCCAAGTCAATTTCGTGATCGTCAATGTGGTGACGCAGCTTGCTGTCATAGAGTGACCGTCCTTCTGCGGAAAGTGTTAAGACACGTGGATCGTCCTTCACTGGCTGCGCGAGGCCCTTGCCAAGGAGCGCGCTGAGGGCGTCTTTTTGCACTGGTTCCATCTGATGAAACAGCAGTCGGGCTGATGGATATGTCACAAAAGATTTTTCCGGACGGGGTATTCTTAGTTCTCGAAATTGCGATCTAACATCGATCTTCATCTTCGTATGGTGGAGCATGGGAGAGTTCGCGAAATAAAAATCCAAAATATAAAGCCGCTCTCTAAAAAAGCCGTCTGGCCTCAGCGACATAAGACAGGCCATGCGGCGCATGCAATCGTAGATATCGAGTTGGGCAAACCACAGTCTTCCGATCATGATTCCGGCGCATCCCACCTGATGTGGCACTGCTCGGTCAGGTAATAGAGCGCGTTCAACACCGAAGTTGCATCAAACTTCGAGCCCCCGATCTGCTTGTTGGTCAAGGGTTGGATCACATGATCCTGGAGAGCCGCGCGAACTTCATTGTCGGGCGCATACGAACAGATCAGCGGGTGGAAGACATGGGTGACGAACCGCGCTTCAATCTCTGAGAGAAAGCTGTCGTGGTCTTCACGCGCGGCCGTGAGCAGTCCGGTTTTGACGTATCGGCGCGCAAATCTGTTCTGGGCATTGTTCGCGTGGTCGTACTCATGCTCTCGCCCGGCATCAATCAGCTTCTGAAGAAGATCGCGACGATCACTGTCTGAGGGTTCGGTATAGCTTTCGATGCCGAAAACCTGCCCGGCAGGACATGCATCTACAACTTTCCTTACATGCCGCCGAATACCGCGGAACACGATATCGTCCCGGTTCGGCGGTTTGCAGATGTTGATGTGATCCTTGTCAACGGAAACCGGGATTGCCCCGGCCACGCCCGGGTCAGCACTATCACGCGAGACGACCACCTTCACTTTCTTGGTCGCGTGTTTTTCATAATAGATGGCCGTACTCAAATGATCCGAGCCGTTCGCAAACTTGCGGTAGTGTAAGTTCAGATCTTCCAGGAAGCCCGTTTCATTTGCGAGGAGCTTGATCTGCTTTGAGGTGCCCGGCAGGATTTCTAGCGCGCTCGCGAGGGAAGCACCAGTATGAGGAGTTGAAAGAAAAACAACGAGGCGGGCCTCTTCGGCGATGCACTTCCAGTCTTCATCCTCTGCGTCGCACGCTTTGCGCAGGATCATCTTAATGAGGATACCGCCAAGACTGTGGGTGACAAATATGATGGGCTTCTTTCCCAGGCCATGACCAGCAAACAGCTCAAGGACATTCCCGGCGCGCTCAAACATGTCCATTTCCTTTTTCGCCCACTTGGCAAAGAGGGAACTTGGAAAGCCCAAACTGTAGAGCGCTAATCCGGGGACATCTTCGAACAGCCAAGTCGGCCAAAAGTCGGTACCACCCTCAGCAATCCAGGTGCTCGACGCATCACCTGTCAGACCGTGAATGAACACCACATCCACAGCGCTATTTTCGTTGCCGCAAAGGCATTTGAAGTCCGGTTGATCTGTCACCTATCGCCCCAAAGATTCACGCAGGGCGCCTAAGACGCCGGAACACGAACAGCTTATGAAAAAAACTGGAGAACATGTTGTAGTTGTATTATCCGGCATCACCTAAATCCAGTCTCTAAGTATGCCATTGGTCGAAAAGAACGGCTGTGAAAACCTCTCATACGATGGCACTGACTGCGTAGAAGCCGTAGTCGATCGGCTGTAGACTTGACATGGCTAGGTCTGCTTTATGCTCCTCGCGGTTTAAGTATCGCCAGGGCAGCGCATGACCGGCATTCCGGCGAGCTGACAGACTTACCTTTCTCGCCACGCTATCGAGCAACCAGCTTTTCACCACCTTCCTCTCGCAGCATCGCTTCCATATCGTCCAAACCATCAACGGCAGAGCGCATCTGCGCCTCATCATCCACGCTCGCAGCCTCCGCATCCGTGAATTGGCCCCCAAAATCCATCTCCATCTGTCGTTGTTCCTCGGCGAAAACGGCTTGAACGACAGGCGCGGTCTTCTTTGGGGCGACATCGGTTTGCCCTGACGATTGGCCATCAGCAGCCTGGCGTGCGGCCTCAACGTCGGCCTCGGATCCGCCTGGCCCGCTCGACGGCGGTGTCATCGGCATGGCGCGCATGCTCAACGGTAGCGTGCCTTGCTCCCCCCCTCCCCCAGGCTCCGGAAACGGCAACTCGCCCGTCTGCGCCGCATGGATCGCCTTGAACAGCCGATCGTCAAAGTATTGGATCCGCTTCGCCCGGACAGGCATTTGCGCGTCTATGACCATGACGATTTCATCGAGCGGCAGGCGGCGCGCTTCATCTTCGGGCAACAGAGAACTTTCCTCGGTCCGGGTGGACTGGCTGCGGCCCTCGAAGGGGTTTTTGCCGATGGACTGGGATCGCGTGACGACGGTCTTCGTGGTCTTGCCGACCGCTTTGCTCAGCTCCTCGACGGTTTTTTCATCTGACGGTGTCAGGTAGAGCTTCACGCCTGCGTTGCCCTGTAGGGCACGACGGGTGTTTTCTCCATAGATTTCGTCGAGGGCGGGAATGGTTTGGGTGACCACGGCCAAATGCCCACGATAGGTGCGCAGGGTCTCGATGCTTTCGACCACGATGGGCATCTTGCCCAAACGGTTGAACTCGTCGAGCATGATCATCACGGGCCAGGGCTCATCCGGCCGGGAGTGGACAAAACATGGGGGTCATGCGGCGCGTTTTCTGTTTGCGACGGTCAGCCGACCATCGAGAACTGCGGCC
>NZ_JARCJL010000053.1:0-5123 GCF_028890025.1 Phaeobacter sp. PT47_59 | reverse complement strand
TTGAAATCACGACTATCCCTCCCGAATGTTCCAAGCTCAGGATAGTTGCGCCACACAAATTGAGGCAGAACCCTTAATTGTGAGATGGGAAATCCAACGAAATCGAGACCGTTCAATTGTCTGGGGTGCAATTTCTGACCGGCCGTGGAAAGCTTCCATTTTTTACTCAAGGCGGAGGGAATCATGCATTGGCGCATCACGGTAGAAGCGGTCGATCTGACCGGTGAGGAGTATCGGCAGGAGTTCCTGTTTGAGAAGGATCTTGATGGCTTGACTGACGGTCGCATCGGCTGTTCGATCGAGGACGGCAAAGAGATCATGCGTGAAATCCAGAAGGCTGTCGTGCAGCGCGAGCTTGATCTCTGGGTACGCTACCGGCGCATCTGTCAGTGCTGTGGTGGTCAGCTGCCAATCAAAGACTACCGGACACGGAAGATACTGACGGTTTTTGGCGCAGTTCCGTTGACCTCTCCTCGCCTGATGATCTGCCAAAGATGCACCCCATGGGCCTGTTTCACGTTCTCTCCAGCCGCGGATCTTTGTCCTGATCGCGCCACGCCCGAACTGATGGAGCTGTCGGCGAGGCTTGGTACCAAGCTGCCCTACCGCGAGGCATCGGACATACTGTCGACATTCCTCCCCGATCAAATGTCGCGCAAGTTTACCACCCTTCGCCATCGCACGCTTTCGGTTGGAAAGCGCATCGAAGACGCTGAACGCAGTCGGCGCTGGAACGAATTCTTGGCTAAAGAAGACCGCACCCAACTGGAGTTGCAGATGGAGGACGATCCCGCGCGCGAATTCATCTTCACCGTCGACACCGCGCATATCCCCTTGGTGAAGAATTGGGGCGGGCGCACATTTGAGGCGGTTGTCGGTCATTGCGGACGTGGCGGTCGAGGCGACAGCCCTGGACCGCTCTTTGCGTTCGAGGGGACACAGTTGGCTGAGTTGGATGCGACCGCCTCACTGGCTTTGAACGACCAGGGATATATTGGTCGAGGGGAGATTACTGTGATCTCGGACGGCGAAGAATGCCTCAAGCGCCTGACTGGCATGTTGCCGCAGCCGGCCACTCACATTCTCGACTGGTTTCATATTTCAATGAAACTTCAGCCGCTGGCCCAGATAGCACTGACTGTACCCGAGGGCTATGGTCTGTTCGAGCAAGACATCGACCGTATCAAATGGAGACTTTGGAACGGCCAACCAAAGCGTGCTCTGGATCTGATAGCTCTCGTCAGAAAGGCGCTTTCCTCAGAGACAGGTCACTGTTTCTGGGCCCAACGCGCAGACAAGCTCCTGGAGAAACTTAGCACCTATATTAGCCGAAACAGTCAATCAGTCATCAACTACGCTGAACGCCATCGCGCAGGACGACGCATTGCAACATCACCGGCAGAAGCAAGCGTGAACGCGCTCGTAGCCAAACGGTTCGTCAAGAAACAGCAGATGCGATGGTCACGAACCGGCGCGCATTATCTGCTGAAAGTGCGCGCTGCAATGCTGAACGGTGATCTCCCGGATCGAACCCGATACGTCCCGCCTGAAACCGAAGGATCGCCCTATGTGGCAAGCCTGCTGAACCCAAAACCGCCACTCCTTAAAGCGGCATGACCCCAACATTTTGAACGGTCCCCCGTGTCAATTCGCCCGGGCAGCTTGGCCGCAACGTCGATTTCGACCGCTTCGATCCGCCCGTTGCCGCGCGCGAATCCTTCCGCGTCCGTATCGGATAGGGTGCTTTGCCAGATCAAAAAGCCGGATACGGCGACAGCGATGACGATCGCGGCCATGATAACGGGTCTGTTTTTTGCCACTGGATACTCGCTTGTTGTGATGATTCGGGCGTGTTTTTTATTCTTGCGACGCGCCTGAACCCTAAATCATCCGCATGCGGTTTCACAACCGGATTGAACGGCGCATCCGTTACAGAACGATGTTGTCCACCCGTCCGAGCCGACCCCGGGCAAAGTCATAGGAAAGGCCCAGCAGGCCCAGAACTGAATCGATTTCGGGCTCATTTCTGGGCGCATAGACCATGACAGCCGTGGGCGGGATCATGCCCGCCGCAGCCATCGGATGTGGCTCTGCCCAGCCAAGATCGACGATCTTCGGCACCGCATCCTCTGGCAGCATCATGTGCAGGCTACCGTCCTGCGGCGGATGGACATGGGCGAACTCGGTGCCGATCATGAACGCCTCGCGGCAGCCGCAGCCGCGCCCGTGTTCGAGGCAAAGTGCCTCGGCCCCCGGCACCGAGATCATCGAGGGCTGGCGGATGACAAAGGGGAAATCGAAGGCCCTGTCCCTGAATGCCTGAGCTGTCGCGGCATCTGGGTTCTGACTGATCTGGGTATGCGGGGCACAAGGCGTGGTGACGGGCCTTGGCCCCTCGCGCGGCGGGATATTCAGCATGACGGGGCCTCCTTGGGTGTCGTTTACGCCTGCCCGCTCAGTGCGGGCGTGTTGGCCAGCAGGAAATCGCGGACCGATTGTGGCTTTTGCCCGGTCAGCTTTTTCACGTCATCCGAGGCCACGTCGAGATTCCCCTTGGCAACGGCGACATCGAAGGAGGAGAAGACATTCGCCATGAACTCCGGCAGGCCGTGTTCCTTCATCGCCTCAACCAAGGCGTCGCGCGTGATCGGGACGTAGGGGATCTCCTTGCCGGCAACTTGGGACAGTATCGCGGCGATCTCGGCATGGCCGACGGCCTCGGGTCCGGTGATGTCGCGCAGGGTCGATCCGATCTCGGACAACAGGGCCGCTGCGGCGGCGCGGGCGCAATCGGCGCGCGTGACATAGCCCGCCTTGCCGTCACCCGCCGCCGCGTAAAGCGCCCCCGCGCCAATCGCCTGCGCCCCGCTCATCAGCAAGAGATCGGCGTAAAGACAGTTGCGCAGGATCGTGTGCGGGAGGCCGGTCTGCTTGATCAGCGCCTCGCTCTCGCGGTGATCGGCGGCAAAGGTGATCGGGCTGCTTTCATCTGGATTGGTGAGCGACGTATAGACGATATGCGTTACACCGGCCTCCTGCGCGGCGGCGATTGCATTGCGATGCGCGGCAAGCCGCTTGCCCGGCTCAAGGTCGTCCGTCGAGATGATCAGCAGCCGCCCGCCACCGGCAAAGGCCGCGCCAAGCGTGGCCGGATCATTGAAATCGCCCGCCCTGACCTCAACCCCGCGCGCGCGCAAATCGGCGAGCTTGTCGGGCGTGCGGGTGATGGCAACAACGGGATTCGCGCCCTTCGCAAGCAGGTTCTCGACGACCTGACGGCCAAGCTGACCGGAGGCGCCGGTGACGATGAAGGGGCCTTGGATGCTATCGGACATCTTGTGGTTCTCCTTTTGCGTTTTCTGTTCAACCGAAGCGGAAGGCGCTTTCGACAGCGCCAAGAACGTGATCCTCCAGCGTCTTGCGACCGATATCGTTGCCCGCCGCGCCCACCACGATATGCAGTGGGATCAGATGCTCTTCGCGCGGATGGGCATCGCGACCGCCCGGTGCGTCTGACCAGTGCACGAGCCTGCGGTTGCGTTCCTCGGGATCGGGACAGGTCATCACCTCGGTCAGCCAGGCGTCGAACGCGCCGCCAACGACGGGGCCGCGCGGCCCGCCACGCAGGCTTTGCATCAGCACGCCCATGTTGTGATAGGTGTTGCCGCTGCCGAGGATCAGCACGCCATCATCGCGCAGGGGGGCCAGGGCCTGACCGAGCGCAATGTGGCGCGCGGGGTCCAGATCGCTGGCAACCGACAGCTGGACGCAGGGAATGTCAGCCTCTGGAAAGGCGACCTTGAGTGGCACAAAGACGCCGTGGTCAAAACCCCGTGCGGCATCCTTCGCGGCGGCAAGACCGGCGGCGCGGATCAGGTCATGCACGCGATCGGCCAGCGCCGGATCGCCGGGGGCGGGCCAGGTCAACTCGTAGGTATGCGGCGGAAAACCGCCATAGTCGAACAGAAGCGGCGGGGTGGGACTTGTCTGCACGGTAAACGCGGGTTCCTCCCAGTGACCCGAGATCACCAGAAGCGCCCTGGGGCGCTCAGGCAGTGTGCCCGGAAGATTCTCCAGAAACTGCCGGTGTCGGTCCCATTCATCGGGCGGAGTCCAGTCCATGAAGAAGCAGGGGCCGCCCCCGTGGGGAATGAAGAGCGTGGGCTGGCGGGCCATGTCCGATTGTCCCTCCCGGTTGCCAAGGTAACCCTCGAGTGCCTGTATCAGGAGGTGTAATAGTTGAGTTATGGAAAAAATTAAAGTAGGGACGATAAAGTAACCATCTGGGAAGGAAGCGCACAGCGATGTCCAAAACGCCGCCACAGTGCCCGATGGATGCGATCCTGCGGCTGCTCATGGGGCCGTGGACCACCTACATCATCTGGGTCCTGAACGATCAGGGGCCGCAAAGGTTCGGGGTGCTGAAGCGCTCTGTGCCGGGGATATCGACCCGAATGCTGACCGAGCGTCTGCGGATGCTGCAAGGTGCCGGGGTCATCTGGCGCGAACAGGCCGAGACGATCCCGCCTGCGGTCACCTATGGCTTGACGCCACGCGGGAACGACCTGCGAAGCGTTCTGGACGCACTGGGAACTATCGCGGAACGCTGGAAAGCTGAGGGGGTGTTTCAGGACGATGACTTGGGCGCTGTTTGACTGCGCCAGCCCGAAAAACGCGTGCGTTTACCAGCTTTGGGCGGTGCCGATTCATGACGGTTGTGTTTGTGAGCTACGCAGCGCCGCTCGGCTTTTGCGAATGACAGTTGATGGACCTGTTGGACGCCTTTGAGCGCGGCCAGTCATGTTGCACTGTGCGTTCGTTATCACGTTTTGGAACCAGGTGATCGCCATGAGAGAAAGTAAAGTTGCCGATGTGCTTAGAGGGGCGAGGGAGGTCTTCTTGAAGTGCGGCTTCGAAGGCGCCAGTGTCGATGCCATTGCCGAACAAGCCAAGGTTTCGAAGGCGACCCTTTATGCGCATTTCCCAAGCAAAGACAGGCTTTTCTTAAGCGTTTTACAAGCTGAATGCGACAAACTTTCAGAAGAAATCTGTGAACGGCGGAGCAATACTCGGCCACGGTAGCGACGGCATAGTGTTGTCGCGGGCGGCGTAAAAGTCGTCCA
>NZ_JARCJL010000052.1:0-5149 GCF_028890025.1 Phaeobacter sp. PT47_59 | reverse complement strand
ATGGTAAACCGACCGGGCAGGTCGCGCCCATGCGCATCATGCGCCATGATGATGGTTTCCAGCTGCGCCTCGGAGAGATGTCCCTCCTCCATCAACCGTGCGGGCAGGCGCAAGTCATCACTGCCCGTGTTTGAGGGCTCCGGCGGCGCGACAGAAGCCATGGCGATGCTTTCGACGAGCGGGGTGGGATGTTCCTGCGCACCCGCGATCTCGATCCGCTGCGGACGGTAGCGCGCATAGATGTCCGAGATCGGCGTGTTGTCGCGCGGGATATCAAGGCTCGTGAAAACTAGCGGGACAACGGCATTGGCCCGGGGTTTGGAGGCGGCGACAGGCGCAGCGGCGGTCTTGCGCGGGGCAGAGGATGGAACGGTCGCCCGAGTATGAGGGATCGCTGCCGCCCGTTGGACTGGGCGCATCTCGGGCCGGGTTGCGGCCACGGCGTCGACAAAAGGAAGGGCTTCGTCCAGATCGCACACAATGGCGCGGATCATCTCGCCGTCCTCCTGCACCTTGTCGAAGACCATGAGCTGGGTTTCGACAGTGGTGCCCAGCTTGCGATAGACCTGCCCCGGCATCATCAACGCCAGTCGCGGCGTCAGGAGACCGCAGGCGCGGGACCAATGCGCGCCATCACGCTCCGGGCTGAACCCCGGCGGCATGATCGCCACCAGGCGCCCGCCCGGCGTCAGGCGCTTGGCAGCCCCGATGAGATGTTTGGCGGCGATGTGTTTGTCCCGGGCGCGATCGACCGATGAGGCGAAGGGCGGATTCATCACCACCACGTCCGGCAGGACCGGCGTCTGCAGCAGATCGTCGATATGCTCGCCGTCATGGCCCGTCACCTCGCCGCCAAAGACTGCGCGCAGGAGACGCTGGCGAAACGGATCGATCTCGTTGAGCAGAAGCGTGGCACCGGCCCGGGCGGCGAAAGCGGCAAGAGCAGCGGTGCCCGCGGACGGCTCCAGCACGGTCTCGTCCTTTCGAATGTCTGCCGCTCGCACCGCCAGGGCCGCGAATGCCAGCGGCGTGGAGAACTGCTGCAGCCGGATCTGCTGCTCCGACCGGCGCGTTTCCGTCAGGAGCCGTGAGGCAAGCAGCTTTGCCGCGGCGATGTCACCTGCCGCGCCGTCCCCACGCAGCAGCATTTGGACGGCAGCGGCCTGCATCAGGTCATAGGCCATGCGCCAGTCCCAGGCACCGCCGGCATCGCTGCCATGAAACGTCTCGCGCATGATGCGCGCCAGCGCTGAGCTACGCAGGGGTTGGTGGTCGATCTGCGCGCCGATCTGCGCGAGGGCAGAGACGAGATCAGCGCCGGAATCGACGGGAGCGTGATGCGTTGAGCAAGGCTTGGCCATGGGATTTTTCCTTTGGATGAGGGTCTGAATTCCAAAGGACAAAAAGCCAGCTTTCCCCTTTTGGGGTTAAGGATCTGAAATCAAGAACCGGGGCGGGGCAGGACTGCCAACGCGATCAGACGTCATCGGTCTTTGCGGCAAGGTCACGGAGCCAAGCAGAAAACGCGGCTTCACTCACCTGATCGGCGGCAAGGTCCTCCATCATCCGGACACCCTTCCCGGGATCGGGCCGCAGATTTACGCCATTGAGCCGCAAGAACGCAAAAGCGGCCACGAATGCTGTTCGCTTGTTGCCATCGACAAAGGCATGCGCTTTGGCAAGACCATAGGCATAAGCTGCCGCAATCGCGAACACATCCACGTCCTCATAGGACGCGCGGTTCATTGCCCGTGTGCATCCCATTTCCAAAAGGGCCGGATCGCGGGTGCCTGGCGCACCGCCGTGGCGCGCGATCTGGCGATCATGGACGACGTACGAAGCGGCCAGCGGAATCCAGACCCAATCGCTCATGCAAGTGCTTGGAGCAGATCGCGGTTCTCATCCATGACGATCTCGGCGGCGGCAAGCGCGGCCTGAAGTTCCGGGTTTTCCGTCATCAGCTTCAGCCCGCCATCATCCGTGCGCACGGCATAGAGGGTATCCCCCTCCTTGGCATCCAGGAGCGCGAGCATCTCTGTGCTGAGTGTCATGACGGCGGAATTGCCGACCTTGCGGATTTTGGCTTCGATCATGGCAGGGCCCGTATGGTTATACGTATGTATATACGAGACCTCTGCGCTAGGTCAAGTTTGCTCCTGGCGCTTTTCGTCAATCAACGTCTGCAACTGATGCAACGCGTGGGCGTGCGATATCGGCGGGCGCGGATCTTTGAGCGCTTCCTGCACCCTGGATCGAAACCAGGCATCGTGGGATTTCGTTTCAGCGGTCACGGAAATGGTCGTCGAGCCCCCTATCCAGAAGCTCGCCTAGGTAACTCGGCATATCGGCAACGCTCAGAGCGACCTGAGACCGGCGGTCGGGGGATTGGACCCTGGACCCGTCGACTTTGTCGCAGGCCTGTTTGCGATCTGAAGGCTGTTTCAACTCCGGTCTCCCATTGACGCGATGATCGAACGTTACAGCGAAGTTTCCCGAACGATAAGAGCCTTGAAATCTCTATCTCTTTCATCGCCTCAAGCCACCCCTCGACATAGGCGGCGCTCTGGTCGAATTCAGGTTCCACCCCGATTTGCGCGCAAAGCATGCAGTTTCCGATTTCCGCGACTTATCCTGACAGTCAATCCAAGAAAGCTATCATTTCTGCTTGTCACATTGCTTGATCAGCCATTTGTGCAAGGCGGGGGCTTGGTCGGGTTTGGTTTTGAAATCCGCCGCCTGTTCGAGGAGCGCGCGCATGGCTTTGCCGTCTTTGCCGAGGGATTTGTTAGGCCAGTGGGGTTTGTGCGCTTCCCATGCTGTCAGATAGCCGTCAGCCCAGATGGAAAACAGGACCGGGTCCGCCGGGAACAGCACCTCTGCCGGAGCACCGTCTCGCAGCAAGGACAGACGGTGATTGTAGGCTATTACGATCAGGTCGAGGAGTTTTTGCAAGTCCGCATCGGAGGCGAGATCGTCTGCCACGACATTGAAAATCGTGACGATCCACTCGGAGGGTTTGATGAACTTGGGCGCGGTGCAGAGGCCTGTCAAAAAGCCTTCCATCCAGGGGGGTGTGATCTTGGCCGGACGCAGAAGTTTATCCAGCGCCTTTTGTTCCTTTGTGCCGAACGGTGCGACCTCGGCGTAGGTTCCCGGGGCCGCGCGTTCTTCGGTGACCTCAAGACCGCCGAACGGCATCGGCGGCGCGTCCTGATGGACCCACGCCTCAAAGCTCATGGCGTGCACGAAATGCATGATCGGGGCCTTCTTCAGGTCGCGGCCCTCGGACATGGCCTGGGCCACGGCGACAAGCTCAGGCGTTATGGGGTTCTTTGCAGCCGCCAGCAAGGCAGCATTGCGGGCAAAGATCATGGCCCAAAAGTTGCGGCGGGTCTCCAGATGCTGCCAAAGCTTGCGGGTCATGGCATTTTGAGTCGTTGCACTTTCAATGGCATCTGACGATGCGTCGCTGTCCTCGAACCAGCTGTCCGAGATCGGGAAGTGATCAGGCCAATGCTCACTCGCCATGATCAGGCTGCCCCGTGCGCGGACGGAGAGAGTGGAGACGGCGCCTTCGGGGTCAGCAATGGCCGCGATGTCTGCAATATCTGCCGATCGCGGGCGCAGATTGGCAAAACCTGCGGTCTCTACGACATCGAGCAGACCCGCCGCAGGCATTGTCCCGTTTGCTTGCCCCTCCGCAAGCGCCCAGGACAGAGCGGTGAACGCATAATCTGCTGTTGCCTCCAAGGCGCCTGACTCATTTGCAATCTGCGCGATCATCTGTTTTTGCTCGGAGGCGCTGGTGCACGGAAGCACAAAGGCGTCTTTCACGCCAAACCCCTGTTTGAGCAGCACCACCGCCAAAGCACGTCGGCCACCCGATTGAATGGCCATGGAGAGGCTCTGCGCACCGCTGCCATCGACCATCGAGGATACAACGCGATGGATCTTGGGTTTTGAGCGCGTATCAGTTGCCGGCGTCCCGGTTTTGAGGGCGGATCGGATGATCTTATCCATACCGCGCAAGATGTCCGGGTCTTGTAGCCAGCTTCGGATCAAGGTAATGCGCGATAACAACGCCTGAGACAGATCACCCGCCTGCTGACGCAGAGCGAGACCGGTTAGCGCGCCGGAGCTCACCGAGGCGTCTGTCGCAAGTAGCAGCGCTGCGGCGGCATCTCCACATAGGGACTCTGGTCGGGTAGCGAGTTTGCGAATGAAAGCAAAGCGTGCTTCTGGCGGCAAGGTTGGCAGCATCTCATCCAGCATCGCCAGCATGGCCGAAACCGAGTCTTCGCCGATGCCATTTAAGCCTTTGAAGATACCGTCGAACATCTCATCGGGGATGTCGGGAATGCCGTTGATGTCGGCAAAGGCATCCGGGTCTTCGGGGATGACCGCATGGGCCAGCGATGGTGGCGGGGTCAGGCCCGCACGCGTCCAGGCGCTGGAGAGAGACAAGGCCGTTTGGGATGTCAGGTCGGCGTCGAGCAAGGCCACCACATCGCGCATGTCATCCAGTAAGGTGCGCCCTTTGCGCTGCCCGCTCTCATCGGCCATGCGGGCCTCATCCAGTGCGGCGACCAGCATCGCCATCTGGCCGTCCGACAATGGGCCACTCGCGGCCTCTTGGATCAGCGCAGCGCAAAGGTCCGGGCGCGCCAGAAGATCCTTGCCAAACTGCCGTAAAAGCTCTGACTGCTGCAACGGCAACTTTGGCGCTTCCACGGCCCGAACCATCTTTGAAAGAAACGCGTCCACCCTGATCCCCCTCGGTTGACATCATTGCATTGCAGAAAGTTTGGTCCTGTCCAAGGCAAAATCATATTTTGGCTGATCACTCCCCCGAAATCTGCCCTATCACGTTGTGAATGCGCGCGCGTTCCGCCTTGAGAGAGGCCCGCTGGAGAGCTGGCAATAGCTTCTCTTTGAGCAATGATTTGACGTCTTCCTCTGCCTTTTGCCAGGCTGGCAGGTGGCACGCGCGGATACAGGCGTTCGGGCATTTGGTTGACAGCAATAGCGCTGCCTGTGCGTCGCGGGCGTTCCCAAAGCCATCTCAACGGCCAGGCACCGCTTCAAGGGATTTCTCGAACCGCTTGCCTGCCGCTGCAGCTTCTTTCAAGAGCGCGTCGAAATTGTCAGG
>NZ_JARCJL010000051.1:0-5267 GCF_028890025.1 Phaeobacter sp. PT47_59 | reverse complement strand
TGCTCATGTCACCGCTCCGTTTTCGGATCCGTGAATCACGCAGCGCTCGGAAAATCAATGCATCCTGACCCTAACACGAACTTCGAGGCAAAAGACCCCTTGGATTTTACATTAGATTGTTTCATTTATTCCTCCCTTTTGGTCGTTTTTCCGCGCATTTTGCTCGGCCTCAAGGAGGCGGAACATGCGATCTGCAAATCCGCCTGCCTGTTTTCAGGCTACGCCAGAAGCACGTCTCCATATGCTTCCCGCAGCTTGTTCTTCAGCACCTTGCCAGTTGCGTTTCGTGGAAGTTCATCCACAAAAACGACCGCATCCGGGATCTGCCATTTGGCGACTTTGTCGGAGAAGAAGGAAATCACATCCTTCTCTGACACTCTTGCTCCTGGCGCCTTGACAGCGACAAGGACCGGCCGTTCGTCCCATTTTACATGCTTCGCCGCAATTGCGGCGGCATCTGCAATACCGGGATGACCGACCGCGATTCCTTCAAGTTCGACGGTGGAAATCCATTCCCCGCCCGATTTGATGATGTCCTTGGAGCGGTCTCGGATCGTCATGAACCCATCGGGATCAATCGAGGCCACATCGCCGGTTTCAAACCATCCATCGGATTCCAAAGTCGTGCCCGGTTCCGCACCGAAATAGCTGTCTACGACCCAATGGCCGCGAATGCGAAGATTGCCTTGCGCCGCCCCATCCTCGGGAAGTGTACTGCCTTCATCGTCGACGATCTTGAGTTCCACACCGTAGGGCGGGCGGCCCTGGCTTTCGCGCACTTTCGCCTGTTCTTCCTCGGTCATGCCCGCATGGCGTTCCAGCAAGGCATTCGCAGTCCCGAGAGGCGAGGTTTCTGTCATGCCCCAGGCGTGCACGACTTCGGTGCCATATTTGTCGCGGAATTCAGCGATCATTGACGGGGGACAAGCCGACCCACCGACCACCGTCCGTGTGAGGGTCTCGGCTTTGGAGCCAAGCTTGTCGAGCGATGCAAGCAGCCCCTGCCAGATTGTAGGAACACCAAGCGCGACCGTCACGCCTTCGTCGTCGATCAGCCTTGCGAGGCTGTCACCATCAAGCCCCGGACCGGGCAAGACCAGCTTGGCGCCGACCATCGCGGCGGCATAGGGGATGCCCCAGGCATTGACGTGGAACATCGGAACCACCGGCATCATCACTTCGCGCGCTGAAATGTTCAGCGTATCGGGAAGGGCCGCGCCCAAGGAATGCAACACCGTAGAGCGGTGTGAATAAAGAACACCCTTGGGGTTGCCTGTGGTGCCGGAGGTATAGCAAAGGCTGGATGCGTCATTCTCGTCGACATCCACCCAATCGGCGTTTTCGTCCCCCGTGGCCAGGAAGTCCTCGTAGAATATAAGTCCGGGGATCTTGCTGGCTGCCTTTTCGTCACGCGCGGACATGAGAACGAAGGTGTCGACAGTCGTCAGCTTCTCTCTGATCCCTTCGATGATCGGCAGGAACGTCTTGTCAAAAAAGATGACCCGGTCTTCCGCGTGGTTGATGATATAGACAAGCTGTTCGGGGAAGAGGCGTGGATTGATCGTGTGGCACACCATTCCACCGCAGGAAATGCCGAAGTAGCATTCCAGATGCCGCGCGTTGTTCCACGCGATCGTCGCCACGCGATCCCCTTTGAAGAGCCCCAGCTTTGTCAGCGCAGAGCCGAGCTGACGGGCTCTATCCGATATCCCTTTCCAGTTCGTCTTTGTCTTTGTGCCATCTGTTTCCACCGACACAATCTCGGTGTTGCCATGATAGCGAGCGCCGTGATCAATGAGTGAGTGTATTGTGAGGGGCATCGCCATCATTTGTCCGCGCATTTAGCTTCCTTTCCGGATTTGTGTTTAGGAGCGGCCATTTGGTCGGTCTGGTAGTCTCGCAAGCCGCTAGTCGCGGCTTGCAGTTTCTTACAACAAACCCCATCGCATCCTTGGCAACTGGCTGTTTTTTCATGATTTTCGTAAGATTTTTTAGGCAACAGACCGGCTCCTGTCAAAAATACGCACCTGCCCCAGAATGATCTCGGCCGCATTCTCAGCGATGACCATGGTCGGGGCGTTGGTGTTTCCAGCGACAAGGCTTGGCATGATGGATGCGTCCACCACTCGCAGCCCAGATACACCGCGAACCTTAAGCTCGGGGTCGACCACAGAATCCTTGTCCGCACCCATTCGGCATGTACCAACCGGATGATAGATTGTTTCTGCGCTTTCCCGAATGAATGCCGCGATCTCATCGTCGGTCTGTACAGATTTACCGGGGTGCACTTCGTACTTGCTGTGCGCAGACATTGCCGGCGCTTCGAGTATCCTGCGCCCAGCTTTGAAGGCTGCAATCATCGTTTCCATATCTTCCGGATCGCTAAGATAATTCGGCTGAATCAGAGGATCGTCCATCGGATCCGGGCTTTTGAGGCCGATATAGCCGCGGCTCTTGGGCAAAAGATCGCAGATGTGAAGCGTATAGCCATAACCAAAAGCGATCTTGCGGCCATGATCTTTCAGATATGTGGGCAGGAAGTGAAACTGAACATTCGGCCTATCGCGTTCAGGGGACGACTTAATGAACCCACCGCTTTCCGCAACATTTGACGTGAGAAACCCTTTACGTCTGAAGATGTAGGAAAACAAACCACCAATGCCACGCGGCAGAAAGCTGGGCGCGACACCGATCGGGCGCCGTGAGCTAGCAGCATGCATAATCGTTACATCGAGGTGGTCGGCCATGTTCTTGCCAACCTCGGGAAGGTCGTGAACGACGGCTAGACCATGCCGTTTAATTTCTTGGGCATCCCCGATACCCGACAGAAGGAGGAGTTGAGGCGAATTCACGGCCCCGCCAGACAGGATCACTTCGCCGCCGGCATTGAGACGCAGTTGGCGATATTCGCCACTTTGCTGTAAGGTGACACCGGTTGCCGTCTTTTCCTCCATGACAACGCGGGTCACGCGGGCGTCGGTGAAAATCTCAAGGTTGGACCGGGCCTCAGCCCCGCGCAGGAAAGCTTGCGCCGAGCTCCAACGCCGACCATCCTTTTGCGTGACCTGATACATGCCCAGGCCCTCTTGTTCGGCGCTGTTGAAATCGCCGTTGTGGGGGATCTGCAGTTCGCGCCCAGCCTGTACGAAATCGCGGCTCAGAGGGTTCACGGTTTTCAGCTCACTCACGGAGAGCTCGCCGCCCTTGCCGTGGGTGTCGGTTGCACCGAACCGATGGTTGTCTTCGATGCGCTTGAACAGGTCGGTCATGCGGTCCCAGCCCCAGACATCCGTGCCTGCCTCGGACGCCCAGTAGTCGTAATCGGCCTTGTGGCCGCGAATATAGACCATGGCGTTGATGGACGACGACCCGCCCAGCGTCTTGCCGCGGGGCCAGAACAGTTTGCGGCCATTCAGGTGCTCTTGCGGTTCGGTGTCGAATGCCCAGTTCAGCTTTTTGCTGTTGGCCAGCAAGGCGATCCCCAATGGCATGTGGATCAGGGGGCTCTTGTCCTTTGGGCCTGCTTCGATAAGCGCGACGCGTTTTGCCGGGTTTGCCGACAGCCGGTTGGCCAGAACGCAACCGGCGGATCCGGCGCCGACGATGATATAGTCGTACATTTCTTCTCTCCCTATTGGTTACGGGCGGCTGTTATCCAAGCACCCGGACCACGATGTTGATGAGGCGGCGTACAAAGCCCGTGTAAGGCGGGAAAAGCATGTGCGTGATCGAATGCTTTTCCTCCAGCACGGACTTTTCATGGGAAAAGGCCTTGAAGCCGTATTCGCCATGGGCCGCCCCGATGCCTGAATTGTTGACGCCGCCAAATGGCAGGTTCGGGTGCAGGAAATGCACCACTGTAAGGTTCACTCCCACCGCACCCGAAGAGGTGCGCGTGATGATCTGATTGGCGAAACCCTTGCTTTTGTCGAAGATATACAGGGCAAGCGGCTTGGGGTTTGCGTTGATCTTGTCGATAACTTTATCCAGATCGACATATTCGATGATCGGCAAGATCGGCCCAAACAGTTCTTCCTGAGTGATTTCCATATGGTCCGAAACCTCGGAGATCAGCGTCGGGGCAACGAAATTCTGGGCCGCGTCTGTCTGACCGCCCTGAAGGATGCTTGCGCCTTTGGCACGGGCATCCTCGATCAGGTTGCGAACCCTGTCAAAGTGACGTTCGTTCACAATCCGGCAATAGTCGGGCGTTGCTTTTTGTGCCTCGGGCGTCTTTCCATAGACTCGGCCGATCTCGGCCTGAAGCGCAGCCTTGAACGCAGTCGAAACATCGCGATGTACATACACATGATCCGGTGCGATACAGGTCTGACCGTTGTTTGCGAACTTACCCCAGACGATGTTGCGCGCGGCCTTCTTGATATTGGCGTTGGGCCCGACGATTGTGGGCGACTTACCACCAAGTTCCAGAGTGACCGATGTCAGGTTTTTTGCCGCCGCCTCCATCACGACCTTGCCGATTGCCGGGCTGCCCGTGAAGAAAATGTGGTCAAACGGAAGCGACAGTAGCTCTTGGGAAACCGTGGCGTCGCCTTCGATGACCTTGACCAGATCCGGTGTGAACGCCTCTTCCACGATGTCGATGATGACACGGGACGCATTTGGCGTCATTTCTGACGGCTTGATGATGGCACTGTTGCCGGCCGCGATTGCCGAAACCAGCGGCCCGAGCGAAAGATTCACTGGATAGTTCCAGGGCGCGATGATCAGGCACACACCCTTGGCCTCGGGGCGAACCCGTGCCTTGGTGCCAAACACCCCCAAAGTGGCGCGCGCCCGTTTGGGGCGCATCCACGACTTCAGATGGTGTTTGGTGTGCCGGATTTCCTGAAGCACAGGAAAGATCTCGGTGAGTTTCACTTCTTCGGCGGGTTTGCGAAAATCAGCGGCGCAGGCCGCGATGATTCTCTCCTCGTTCCGTTTGACGGCCTCTGCCAGCCGGTCCAGCTGTGCGATGCGTGCCTTGCGGTCAAAACTGGCCCGCCGGGCAAGTTGTGCCCGAATCTGGGTGTCAAACGCCGCTCGGATGTCATCGGCACTGGCTGTTTTGGCGTGAAATAATGCAATCTGATTCATGTTCACGCTCCTACTTCTCTTCGTAGAGGACATAGTCCTCTTTCGTGGCGCCACAGTCCGGACAGCACCAATCATCGGGGATCTGACTGAACAGTGTGAACGGCGGAGCAATACTCGGCCACGGTAGCGACGGCATAGTGTTGTCGCGGGCGGCGTAAAAGTCGTCCACT
>NZ_JARCJL010000050.1:0-5744 GCF_028890025.1 Phaeobacter sp. PT47_59 | reverse complement strand
ACGCACTCGAGATGACCGCATGACGGGCGCGGAGCAGGCCGCATTCAGCCGGGTGCAAATAAGTTGGCAATGCCCGACGGCCGCATCGCCCTCATTCAATCGGACATCTGGATCGGCTTTCCCCGAGCGGAGCAAGTGCTGGACCGGCTGCATGGTCTGATTGAGATGTCGCGGCAGACCCGCATGCCTGGCCTTCTGGTGCATGGGGCGTCCGGCATCGGCAAAACAATGATCGCCCGCAACCTGTCGCGACGCTATGCGCCGGAGTATGATCCGGAGTCGGGCGTCACCCACACCCCGTTACTTCTGTTGCAGGCGCCACCCGCTCCTGATGAGCGGCGGTTCTATATGCACATCCTCGCAGCCGTCGGAGCCCCGTCGTCGACGCTGAGCCTGAAGGCGCAGAGTGTTGCCTCGCTGGAAGTTCGGGTCGTGGGCCTTTTGCGCGACCTCGGGCTGCGGATGATCATGATCGACGAAGTCCACAACCTTCTTGCGGGCACGCATAGGGAACAGCGCCGGTTCCTCAATGTCTTGAGGTATCTCAGCAACGAGCTGGAGGCATCTTTGGTCTGCTACGGTGTCAGCGAAGCCGTCGATGCCATTCGCGGCGATGTCCAACTGGCCCGTCGGCTTGATGAACACCACCTGCCGAATTGGCGCGATGATGCCGAGTTTTCGGATATGATCCAGACATTGATCGCGGCCATGCCGCTGGAGAAGAAATCCAATCTGCAAGTGCGGTCGCTCAAGCAGATCCTCGCATTAACTGGCGGGGTGACGTCCCGCATCTTTGCCTTGGTCAAGGATCTGTCCATCGACGCGATCATCAGCGGTGACGAGTGCGTCACTGATGATGCCATCGCAAAATGGACACCGGTCTGGTCGCGCCATGCAAACGCTCAGCGACGGCTCGAGAAATCTGGGGCGTGACGTGTATCCCGCTGCCGATATCGGTGACGCCAGTGCCGGACGAGTTGCTTTCTGGTTGGTTATCGCGACTGGCCGCTTCCAATCATTGCGAGGTAGCAGACCTGCTCGCCCATATCGGGATCGACGCAAAATATGCTGCAGCCCTTGATTTTGATCTCGACATGCTGGCCGCGGATAGGATTTCCGTTGCGGCGCGCTTCGATCCAGCGTTCGTGTCGTCGATGACTTTCGCGGCGATGCCGGAAGCAGAGATGCGGTTGACCGCACAGGTGCCGTTCCAGGCTTGCACAAGCTGCGCTGATGGCGGCCTTGAGCTCAGGCACTGGCGTAGGGCCTGGGCGTTCGACTGCCAGATTTGTGGTGCCCGGCTTCTTCCAAAGGCCGACAGGCAAAATGGCGCAGCGGTCTCCGAAAAGCTGGTTGATCGTGCCCGCCGGGGGGCACGGATCCTGGAGCGTGTCGCGGTGTCGGGCAGCGCGCGTCAACTACGCCGAGCCATGCGGGCGGTCACCTTCGCGATGGGACTCAAAGCTTTATGTGGAGACCCTTTCTTCGCGCTTCAAAGCCCCCGCCCGAACATAAGGCTCTTCTGCCTTGCCGCCATTGCCTCCGCCCAATCACGTCCACTGGTAAAGGCTGCGTTGTGCAGCATGGACATCGACGTCTACGCACGAGTTGCCCTGCTTCGCGCCTACGATAAGGAGCCCCGACTGCTTGCAACCGTCGACCAGATTGCTCAGCGGATGCGACTACGCGTCGGCGGTTCAGCCACCTCATCTCAAATTTAAGGGCAAGAAAGGCCGGAAAACGCGCCGTGTCTCGGATTTAAGGGCAAGGCGACACCCACTTCCGAGAGAACCAGGAACGGTTGCCTGACCATGCTGCGGCTGCCATCCATGCGTTGATCTGCCAAGCGGAGGCGATTGCCGATCAGGCTGAGGCCCTGGAGAAACGGATCCTCGAGTGGCACCGGACGCACGAGACGAGCCGGCGACTGGCGACCATTCCCGGTATCGGACCGATCACCGCCAGCGCAATTGCTGCAAATGTTCCGGATCCGAGCCTGTTCCGCTCGGCACGACAGTTCGCGGCCTGGCTAGGCCTGACGCCACGGGCGAACTCAAGCAGTGGCAAGGATCGACAGACCGGGATCAGCAAGCAGGGTGATGGATATATCCGGCGACTGCTCGTTTCCGGCGCGACTGCGGTGCTTCGCTTTGCAAGGCAGGGCGATGCCGGCAAGGCTTGGATGCTTGGGCTTAAAGCACGCAAGCGACCGAAAGTCGTTGCGGTCGCGCTCGCCAACAAGACTGCCCGGATCGCTTGGGCGCTCCTGCGCCGCAACGAGATCTACGCGGCCCCTGTCTCCTGAGCGCGGAACCGCTGACGGAATGCGTGAAGCTGAGAAGAGATGACAAACCGGTCGAACCGGGGATCGGGACACCCCAGGGGGTCAAGGCGCAGAAAGCGCGCAATTTTGATTGGGACCCGATCCGCGGACTTCATCTGGGCCAGCGGCTAGACCGCACCACAAAGGCCGTAGACATGACTGCTTTCGGCATAGGCGCGTCAATTCCCAGCTTGCGCAGCAGGGGTCGTCCAGACATGGGAACACTTGCCCTCGCCAGAGATGCCCACTGCGCGTTGGCGACGGTCCACCAATGACTTGCGCCACCGGACCTGTGGGGGAACCGGCGCAGCGCCAGTTCCCCATCGGCTCATTCTGCCGGAACCCAGGGCCGGTTATAGGCTGCCACGCGCCAATCACCGTGTTCGATGAACCGGGGGGCGCTCCCGGTTTCCAGCGCCTCGGCTGCGGCGTTCAGCGCCTCGGGCGATGTCTCGGGCCAGGCGCCCGTTTCGATCCGTTCGACCAGGGTCTCGACGATGGCCGTGCTTTCGGCAGCCGTGAACTCGCAATGGCCCGTGCCCTGGACCAGCGACTGCCGATACAGATCGCCGGTACCCTGCTCCTGCACCAGCGCGCCGTAGCCTTCCATCAGCGTGTAGGGAATGGCCCAGTCGCCCAGCATGTGGATGCGGATCGCCGGAACCTGCAGATCGCCGGTCGTCGTGCGCCCGTCTGCGGCCCAGAAATCGCGCGCATAATCCGAGGCCGCGATGCGGGGGGCGGCGTCGATCCTGGCAATGTCGGCCTGAAGGTCCAAACCGGCCTGTTCGTAGAGCGCCTCAACCGTCCGCGCCATCGCGGGTGCGGCATTCTGGTAGAAGGCGGCATAGTCGACCCCCTCGTTCCCGGAAAGTTGCTGCCCCGATGCGGCGTTTTCGAACAGAAGCCGCGAGGACCCGCCAACATTACCGCCGATGCGCAGCGCCGAGGCCACGATCATGTCGGCCATGGCGCCGGCATCCGCGGTGTCGGGTAGTTCGGTCCCCTCGACCATCCACGGCGACCACTGTCCGATGGCGAAGGCAAGCGCCAGCCGCGCGCGGCCCTCCGGGCTTTCGCCCGCCGTTTCGATGGCGGCCATCCAGGACGCACGGATCGCGTCAAGGCTGCGCTCGCCACCCGCTCCGGCATTGGGCAGGCCGACGATGGCGAGATCGCTGGCCGGACCGTGCCCAGCGGCCTCATAGCTTTCGCCCAGCAGGGTCTGCATGGCGAACCAGCCATCCAGGAAACTGCTCATGATCCAGACCGGCGTATGGGCGGCAAGCACGGCGGCACCGTCGATCCTGTCCGGGTAATCCTCGGCCGAAGCGAGGCTGTCGAGCCCTCCGCCAGAACAGCCGTATTGCAGCACCATGTCAGGAGCGCGCTCCAGGTCCGTGAAAATGTCCTGAACAGCTTGTAGATTCAGGATTTCACGCTGCGGATCGTATTGCCACAGGCGCAGCGGGTGCCGGGCGAGCCCGGCGAAGGCATAGCCACGACCGAGCAGGTCGTCATACCGCTGGACCGCTGACGCGACCGAAACGTTGCTGGCGAAATCCAGATCCCTGAGTAGTCGACCATTCCAGTTCTCGGGCACGCGGATCAGCCATGCCGTCCCGTCCGGCAGGGTTCCCGCATGTTCGTTGAAGGCGGGCTGCTCCTGCGCCGACGCGAGCGGGGCGAAGCCCGCGGTCAGAGCGAGGCAAAGCACCACCATTCCGGTCCGCGAACGCGGGCCGGCCAAATTGGCTGTCCGTGACATGAATTTCCTCCAGTTTGATGCAGCGATGAAATCCGGCTCCTCTTCCGGGGAACCATCGCCGGGAAAAACATAGATAGCTAATTATTAGTGTCAAGGGCTCTGATGCACAAATCGGCTTAAGGCCGAGGTTCCCCTTTCCCCGGACGGACTTATCCCACAGCTTCCGTGACGGGTATTCCGAGCGCGGTGTAGCCGTTCAGGACGGCGATGCGGACCTGGAGTTCGGCGACCTGTCGATCGAAGTCCCGTGCCATGAGCCGCTGGCCCAGCAACTTGATACAATGCATCTTTGTCTCGACGCGGCTTCGGCGGTGGTATCCACTCCATCGTCGCCAGAGCGCGCGGCCCAGGTATTTCGCCGCGCGCAGGGCCTCATTTCGCGCCACGGCTCCGGCGGTGATCGTCTTCCAGGGCTTCGCGTTCTTGCGGGGCGGGATGACGGCATGGGCACCGCGATCTGCAATCGCATCGTGGCATTTGCGCGTGTCGTAGGCGCCATCAGCCGTAACGCTACCGATTTCCTGGTCCTGCGGGATTTGGTCGAGAAGGTGGGTAGGATGGGCGCATCACCGATGTGGCTCCCGGTGACTTCGACGGCCCGGATCTCCAACGTTTCTTCATCGATCCCAAGGTGGAGCTTGCGCCAGACGCGCCGTTTCGGGCCGCCATGCTTGCGTGCGTGCCACTCGCCTTCACCTTCGACCTTGATCCCGGTGCTGTCGATCAGCAGGTGCAACGGCCCCTTGGAGCCGCGGTAGGGGATGTTCACGGCCAAGGTCTTCTGGCGGCGAGATAGCGTGCTGAAGTCGGGCACCGTCCAGTTCAGGCCGACCAGCCGTAGCAGGCTCTCGACGAACCCGGTCGTCTGCCGGAGCGCCATGCCGAACAGCACTTTCATCGAGAGGCACGTCTGGATAGCGGCATCGCTGTAGGTCTGCTGGCGGCCACGCCTGCCTGTCGGCGCGGCATCCCAGCTCATCTCGGGGTCAAACCAGATCGTCAGCGAGCCCCGGCGCTTGACTGCTTCATTGTAGGCTGGCCAGTTCCTGGTCTTGTAGGTCGGGGGTATGGGTCTGCTCATGCAGCCTGACTAACAGACTGGATTCGCAAGGTGAAACCTTCACAGCATTTGCGCAACATGTATAACCGCCCCTTGCGCAAGAGGGTTTCTGGATCAGTTTCGCGCGGTGTCGGGTGCTGACATGTATCCGGCCTCTGTTGCGGCCATCATCACGCCGCGGGCCCGTATGGTGTTCGCAGGTCGGGTCCAGATCAAAGCCGCGTGCTCGATGGCACTCTGTTGCGCTCTGGTTCTCCCGATCCCGTCTCACGACCGTGCGCCAAACGTCTCCTTGCCCTCTTCCGCTCCGACGTCCTCGCGACCAGTGACGGCTTACGCCGCAGCGGTCGGAGACTGGTAGGCGCCGCCTCGGGCCATCAGCGCCCAGACGATCCGCGCCATTTTGTTCGCCAGCGCGACCCGCACCAGCATCGGCGGCTTGCGCGTCAGCATCTCGCCAAGCCATGTGCCCGGCCGGGCAGCGGCATGAACATGCCTGTCGCGTAGCCCTTAATTGGGTTCTGCCTCAATCTGTGTGGCGCAGTGGCAGCATTCGGGCTCTGAGGAGTTCTGGTCCGGCGCGACCGTACATG